>DATEAO010000276.1:0-17077 GCA_035288345.1 Candidatus Methylomirabilota bacterium
CTCGCGATCTGTCGCTCCGGCGAGATCGACGTCGTGGTCGACGTCACGGGCTCCGTGGAGTTCGGAGCGCACGTCATCCTCGAGGCCTTCCGGTTCGGAAAGCCAGTGGTGCTGATGAACGCCGAGGTAGACTCCACGATCGGCCCCATCCTCCGGGTGTACGCGAAGAAGCACGGGGTCATCCTATCGGCGTGCGATGGCGACGAACCCGGCGTCGAGATGAACCTCTACCGCTGGGTGAAGGGGCTGGGCCTCGTCCCGCGCGTGATCGGAAACGTCAAGGGCCTCCAAGATCCCTACCGAAACCCGACCACCCAGCAGGGCTGGGCCGAGCGGTGGGGGCAGAATGCCGCGATGGTCACCTCGTTCGCCGACGGCTCGAAGATCAGTTTCGAGCAGTCGATCGTGGCGAATGCCACCGGGTTCCGGGTGAAGTCGCGGGGAATGTCCCGGGGCCTCAAGTACGATGGCTCCATCATGGAGATCCAGAAGCTCTACGACATCGAGGAGCTCCGCGCGTTAGGCGGGATTGTCGACTACACGGTCGGTCCGCCGCTGATCAAGGCTTTTTGTCTGGCGGAGCACCCCGACCCCAAGCAGCGCCACTACCTCAACCTGTACAAGATGGGCGAGGGGCCGCTGTACCCGTTCTGGGTGCCCTATCACCTGGTGCACTTCGAGACGCCGAACGCCATCGCCCGCGTCGTCCTGTTCGGCGACGAGGTCGCCCCACCGCTCGCCGGGCCGGCGGTTGAGGTGTGCGCCGTCGCCAAGCGAGACCTCAAGGCTGGCGAGATGCTCGACGAGTACGGGATGTACATGACTTACGGGGAGGCGGTGAACGCCGATGAGATGAGCGCCCGACGCTACCTCCCCGAGGGGCTGGTGGAGGGCTGCAAGCTTGAGCGTGACGTGGCGAAGGACCGGGTGCTGACTTACGACGACGTGGAGTTGCCCGCAGGACGTCTCGCGGACCAGTTGCGGGCCGAACAGTATCAGCACTTCCGGGGCGAGACCTGGCTTGAAGAGCGACTGCCGGGCTCGAGGACCGTCGTCGACGCTCAAGGCGACGCCCAGTTCGCGGGCAGAATATCCAAATGAAAGTCGTTCTGTTTTGCGGCGGCTTGGGATTGCGGTTGAAGGACTACTCAGACGTTCCCAAACCGATGGTGCCAATCGGGTATAGACCCATCCTGTGGCAGGTAATGAAGTACTACGCGCACTTCGGGCACAAGGAGTTTATCCTCTGTCTGGGGTTTGGTGGGGACGTGATCAAAAGCTATTTCCTGAACTACAATGAGCGTCCCTCCAACGATTTTGAACTCTCCCGAGGTGGCAAAGACATCACTCTGTTTAACAATGACACCAGCGACTGGAAGATCACGTTCGTCGACACCGGGCTCAACGCCAACATCGGCCAACGCCTCAAGGCGGTCGAGGACTACCTCGAAGGCGAAGACGTGTTCCTCGCCAACTACAGCGACGGCCTCACCGATTCGCCCCTCGACGAACAGATCGACCATTTCCTGCACGAGCGCAAGGTCGCGAGCTTCCTCTGCGTCAAACCGAACCTGAGCTGCCACTTCATCACCCTCCGCCCGGACGGCGTCGTGCGGGCCATCAACAACGTCAGCCGCTCGGACATCCGGATCAACGGCGGTTACTTCGTCTTCCACAAGGACATCTTCAAGTACATGAACGACGGCGAGGAGCTCCTCCAGGAGCCCTTCCAGAGGCTCGTCGAGCAGGAGCAGCTCCTTGCCTACAAGTACGATGGTTTCTGGGCGTGCATGGACACCTTCAAGGACAAACAGCGTCTCGACGCGCTCTATGCCACAGGCGAGGCGCCATGGGAGGTGTGGAGGAAGTATCCAGGCCAATGTGGCGAGTCTTCCGCCCCTCCCTCCCGTTTTACCCCCGCCGGAGTGGGTTGAGGCGCCAAAGCATGTTTGATCTCGGTCTCACGCCTCGAAGCGAATATCGCGTGCTCTGTCTCGGGTCGCACTGTGACGACATCGAGATCGGCTGCGGGGGGACGATCTTGGCATTAACGCAGGCTCTCCCGCGTGTCGCCATCGATTGGGTGGTGTTCAGCTCTGACGAGCAGAGAGAGTGTGAGGCGCTGGAAAGCGCACAAGCGTTCCTGACCAACGCGGCCAAGAAGAACATCGTGATCAAGAAGTTTAAGGATGGGTTTTTCCCCTACATCGGCGCCGAAATAAAAGAATACTTCGAGCAGCTCAAACAGGAGACCGACCCCGATCTTGTCTTCACGCACTACGGCCACGACCTCCATCAAGACCACCGGCTGATTTCAGAGTTGACGTGGAACACGTTTAGAAACCATCTGATCCTGGAATATGAGGTGCCGAAGTACGATGGAGACTTCGGTTCGCCGAACTTGTTCGTGCCGCTGGACGAATCCATTTGCATGAGGAAGACGGACTATCTCCTCACGCACTTCAAGACGCAACGATCAAAGCACTGGTTCTCTAAGGACCTGTTCCTCTCGATCCTCCGGCTTCGGGGAATGGAGGCCAACGCGGCAAGCAGGTACGCCGAGGCCTTTTACTGCCACAAGATGGTCTTGGCTGCGTCGCTCTCCGCAGGAGTCCACCACATGTCGCAACCGTCCGTCACAACCGTTTCTCGGGAATGGACATGAGCGTGGAGAAAATCAGGTACGTGCGTGACGCATTCGTCGGGATTCTGGCGAGACATCGTCGGAGCGAGACAATGACTGCAAGAGTCCAACCCGTGGCCAGCGGAGTGGTACCCGTCTTGATCTGCTCAGGTCGGTGATGTTGAATCACAGGGCACGCAACTCGATCAATACCGTCCCGAAGCTGCGGCAGCGAGTCGCCAGCAACCAGTCGTCCTCGCGCGACTTCGACCGCTTCGTGCTCGGGCTGATGGACCTTAGCCAGGAAGATTCTGTCTTGGACATTGGCCCCGGGCTCGGGAAGCAGCTGATTCCGGTCGCCCGGCAAGTCCGACGCGTCCTAGGTTTGGATGTGTCGGGGGAGATCATCGCGGCACTTCGGAGCCAGATGTCCAGCCCGAGCGTGGAGCTCATCGTCGCTGACATGGATAACCTCGCTGCCCTCGATCTGGGAGGCCGCTTCAGTCTCGTGTACGCCGTCTACTCGCTCTACTACAGCACGGATCCCGCCCGAGTTGTTCGAACGGTCGCCCGGTTGCTGGAGGGCCCGCGGGCGCGCTTCCTGGTAGTGGCCCCCGATCTGGGCAACAACGCCGGGTGGTTCGCCGATCTCTCGCGGCTCTATGAGCTGCCGGCGGACGTGCTCGAGACCTCTCGCATCTGCCGTCACGTCATCCTCCCGGCATTCCGCGATGTCTTTCCTCAGGTGACCAGCTCGACCTTCCAAGCTGAGGTCCGGTTCTCCAGCGTGGATGAGCTCATGGCCTACTACGACGCGTGTGTGCCTTACTGCCGGCCAGACAGGCGGGCCGAGGCGCGCGAGTATTTTCGCGAAAGGTTCGAGCGTGAGGGCCATTACCGCATCTCTAAGCACAGCCTGGCGCTCGCGGGGCGACCTGGACTGAGCTTAAGCTGAGCAATCTGGTTATGGCCCGGCCCGGCGAGCCCCCGCTGGTGAGTGTCGTCACACCCTTCTACAACACGGCGCGCTACCTGCGGGAGTGCATCGAGAGCGTGCTCGCCCAGACGTGGCCGCGGTTCGAATACATCCTGGTGGACAACTGCAGCACCGATGGGTCCCGGGCCATCGCAGAGGAGTATGCGGGACGGGATCCGCGGATCCGACTCTTCGTCAATGCGACGCACCTCGGTCAGCTCGCCAACTTCAACCACGCGCTCAGGCAGATCTCCTCGGGCAGCAAATATATGAAGTTCGTGGCGGCCGATGACTGGCTGTATCCCGAGGGCGTCGAGCGCTTGGTGGGTGTGGCCGAATGCCGGGAGTCCATCGGACTCGTGAGCTCATATCGCCTGACGTCCGACGGCGTCGAGGGCACCGGACTTCCGTACGACACGGCCGTGTTTCCCGGACACGACGTGTGCCGGCGACAGCTGCTGAACGGACGCTTCTTCTTCGGCTCGGAGAGCACCGTGCTGTATCGGGCCGACCTGGTCCGGACCCAGCACGAGTTTCTAGATACGGGGGCGCGCCACGCCGACACCGAGCGCGCGTACCAGACGCTCAAGGACCACGACTTCGGCTTCGTCCACCAGGTGCTCTCGTACACACGCAGGGACGGTGAATCAATCTCGGGCCGAGTGGCGGACCTGCGCCCGTCCCTGCTCGACAGGATGGTCATTCTCATGAAGTACGGCCGCGACTTCCTCGATCCTGACGAATTCCGCCGCTGCGTGCGCCGGCACGAGCTTCGCTACTGTGAAGAGTACATACGCCAGGCGCTCGGTCCGAATCGCGCCCGGTTCCTGGCCTATCACCGGTCCGGGCTGGCCGGTATTGGGTACCAGTTTCCTCGGGGCGTGGTGCTCAGAAGCTTCCTGATTGTCGCTGCGGATCTGGCCTTCAACTTCAAGAAGACTATCGGGGACCTCACCGTCAAGCTCGGACTCTGGCATCGAAGTCCCTAAAGGTGAGGGGATGCTATCCTTTCACGACTCCGAGGGGGCGGAGCTTTGCCACGATCCTGGAGAGGCCGACGCGCTCCACCACCTCGACAACGTTTTTCACATCTTTATACGCTTCGGACATCTCTTCTTCAAGAGCACTTCTTCCCGTCGCCCTGGCAAGGATTCCTTTCGCCTCCAGCTCTTTTTCGATGGAGCGGCCGCGCGCGGCCTTCACCGCTGCCGTGCGGCTCATCACCCGGCCTGCGCCGTGACAGGTGCTCCCGAAAGTCTCAGTCATCGCCTTGGTTCGCCCCACCAACACGAATGAGTAGCGCCCCATGTCTCCGGGGATCAGGACCGGCTGGCCGATTGAACGGAATCGCTCTGCCAGCTCCTCGTGACCGGGAGGGAACGCCCGGGTCGCGCCCTTTCGGTGGACCATCAGCTTGCGACGGCGGCCTTCGACCTCGTGCTCCTCCACCTTGGCGATGTTGTGCGCGACATCATAAACGGTGGTCATTCCGAGCGCGCTCGGTCCAATCCCGAAGACTCTGAGAAAGACCTCGTGGGTCCAGTGGGCCAGACATTGCCGGTTGGCGAACGCGAAGTTCGCCGCGGCGCGCATGGCGCCAAGATAATCCTGCGCTTCCTCGGATTTAATTGGTGCGCACGCGAGCTGCCGGTCGGGAAGACGGATCTCGTACTTTTTCATCGCGCGCTCCATCACGGCAAGCGCATCGGTGCAGACCTGGTGGCCGAGCCCGCGCGATCCGGTATGGATCATCACGCTGATCTGGCCGCGGATGAGCCCGAGCTGCTGAGCTTCAGGTTCCGAGTAGATCTCTTCCACCACCTGGACCTCGAGGAAGTGATTCCCCGATCCCAGAGTGCCGAGCTGACTCTGGCCGCGCTCGTACGCCTTTTGAGAGACCACATCCGTGTCGGCCCCGGCGATCCGGCCGTTAGACTCGATCGCTTCGAGATCCTCTGCAACCCCGTAGCCTTGCTCGACAGCCCACTGGGCGCCTTTGAGCAGGAGCCGTTTTCCGTCCGAGGTCCCGACCTTGACCTTTCCTCTGCAGCCGACTCCCGCGGGGATGGTGGCATGGAGGGTGTCGATCAGCGAGTGGAGCCGGGGAAGGACTTCTTCCTTGGTCAGGTTGCTCCTCAGAAGGCGGACCCCACAATTGATATCGTAGCCGACACCGCCGGGGCTGACCACGCCGTCATCGAGATCGGTTGCGACAACACCGCCGACCGGAAGCCCATATCCCTGATGGATGTCCGGCATGGCGAGGGAGGCTTTGACAATGCCTGGGAGTGTCGCTGCGTTTGCCACCTGCTCGAGGGAGGTATCGCGCCGAATCTGAGCCATCAGCTCATCATCGGCGTAGACGATTCCAGGGACCCTCATGCCGGGCTTGGCATCCTGGGGTATCCGCCAGACATCCCGGCTGACCTTCTCGACTGCTACCATGTTCGGAGAGCCTTCAGCACCCATCGGTTTGGCAGAATGCCAAACCGTAACATCGGTGCCCCCAGCGTTTAGATTTCAAAGAAATCTGTAGGGGGCGATCAACCGTCAGCTCTCAGCCGAATTTCGGAGGCCTTTTCTGCTCGCTGACTGCTGATGGCTGAACGCTGAGGGCTACGTCCCCATGAGCTGGATGTCGAGGCTCCGGTCGCGCGGGCCATCAAGCTCGCACAGGATGATGCTCTGGAACCGCCCGAGTGAAAGCTCGCCTCCGCTGATACCGACCACGACGCTCCGCCCCAGCAACATTGACCGCAGATGGGAGTGCGCGTTGCCCCGCTCGCAGTCCGAGACTCGGGGGTCGTCGTGTCGGTAGCCGTCCCGCTCTTTCACGAGGCGCTGCAACAGCCCTTTGAGATCTTCAATGATCGCGGCCTGAAACTCATTCACAAACACCGCGGAGGTGGTGTGGAGCGAATTCAGCACCAGTAAGCCATCTTGAATCTCGTGCTTCGAGATGGCCTCCCGAATCTGTTTTGTGATGTCGAGGAACTCGGTGCGCTCTTCCGTCGGGATTGTGACCGTCTCACGGATGACTTTCATTCTCCACCTCCTGGATTCGAACGGTTCGTTGGATCCCCCTCAGGCGATCCGCCGAACGGGCGTGACTAGCAAACGCCCCTGACCAGTTGTAAGAGAGAAACGATCGACCGCCACGCTGCTCATTATAGCACCCGGTTCGGGGAGCCACGGACTTGACCATGGTGCCGAGGGGGGGAATCGAACCCCCACAGCCTTGTGAGGCCAGCGGATTTTAAGTCCGCCGCGTCTCCCAGTTCCGCCACCCCGGCCCTAGCAGGCTGCTGAAAAAGGCCCATCTGCGGCGTTGGCTTCGTCACTCGTCGTTGCAACGTACATCCAAGTACGCCTCACTCCTCGCTTCCTCGCCGCCTTGCATCTGGACCTTTTTGAGCAGCCTGCGACTAGCGGGTGTTTTCCGGCACCCTGCTAGAGCGTGAAGGGTGAAGAGTGAAGCGTGAAGCGGGAAAGGCAAAAAACGATAGCCTCGATACCTTTTACGCTTCACCCTTCACGCTTCACGTTTGCGATGGAGGCGGCGAGCGGATTCGAACCGCTGCATAGAGGTTTTGCAGACCTCCGCCTTAGCCACTTGGCTACGCCGCCACAATTTAGCGTTCAGCGGTCAGCTTTCAGCATTCAGCCATCTTGCCTCGAAGCTGAGAGCTGATCGCTGACGGCTTTCATTCATGGAGCGGGAAACGGGATTTGAACCCGCGACCCCTACCTTGGCAAGGTAGTGCTCTACCACTGAGCTATTCCCGCGTCAGACAGGCGGAAATTCTAACAAGGCCGTCTCTGACTGTCAACTTTCGGGCCCATTTTCCCTCAAGAATCGCGCGGCTTCTTCGGGCGGGGTGGGGTTGATGAAGAAGCCGCTTCCCCACTCGAAGCCGGCCACTTTGGTGAGCTTCGGGATCAGCTCGAGGTGCCAATGATAGTAGTGAAAGCTGCCGTCCTGAAGGGGCGCGGTGTGAAGCATGAAGTTGAACGGTGGGTCGTGCAGCACCGTGTTGATCCGCCTCAGGAATTGGCCGAGCTGACGGGCCAAGCCACTCATCTCGTTCGGTTGGATCTCCTCAAACGCGGGCTGGTGATGCGCGGGCAGCACCCACGTCTCAAAGGGGAAGCGGGGCGCGAACGGCGCGATGATCACGAACCCGTCCGTTTCAGCGATTATCCGCGTCCCATGCTGACGCTCCTGGTGGATGATGTCGCAGAAGACGCACCGCTCTTTGTATCGGAAGTAGCGCTCGGCTCCATCCAGCTCTTCCTGCACCATGATGGGGACGATGGGGGTGGCGATCAGCTGGGAGTGGGGGTGCTCCAGCGAGGCGCCTGCCGCTTCTCCGTGGTTCTTGAAGATCAGCGCGTATTGAAACCGGGGGTCCTTCTTCAGATCCATGAGCCGCTCGCGGAACGCCCACAGCACGTTCGCCACCGCGCTCTCCGGGAGCGTGGCGAGCGATTCCTGATGGCGAGGGGTCTCAATCACCACCTCATGCGCCCCAATCCCGGTCATCTTGTCATAGAGCCCCTCGCCGACTGGTTCCAGGTCTCCCTCGATTCTGAGCGCTGGAAACTTGTTCGCGACGACCCGGAGGCTCCACCCGGGTCCGTTCCGGCCGCCCTGGTTTTGGCGGAGAGCCAGGATTTCGGGGGGAGTCTTGTCTTCATTCCCCTCGCAGAACGGGCAGACCCCACCTTTCAGCTTCACCGGGTCGGGCGCGAAGTCCGACGGGCGCCTGGCGCGCTCGGTTGAGATGATGACCCACCGTCCAACCACTGGATCCTTTCTAAGTTCGGGCATAGCCACCCTCGGAGGGGGGCACGCCCCCCTTCCGATCCTCCCCCCGGAGAATGCGCGGGCAAGCGCGCGCTCGAACGCGTGACTCTTCGCTTTGCGTGTAGGTAATCTGGTTTCGCCTCATGAGCGTTTAATCCTGTGTTGAGGTGAAGGCGACAGGTTCGTCTTCCGGCCGATAGTCTCGATGGAGGAGGCTGCTCAGCGCCGCCTTGGGAGCGAGCCCGTGAAACAGAACCGCTCCCACGGCCTCTGTGATCGGCATGGGAATCTGGTACTGCTCAGCCAACGCGAGCGTGGATTTGGTTGTTCTGACGCCCTCAACCACTGATCGGGTTTCTCCGAGCACATCCTCGACTCGTTTCCCGGACGCCAGCTCGAGGCCGAGTTGGCGGTTGCGACTGAGCGAGCCCGCGCACGTGAGCACCAGGTCACCAAGCCCGGCTAGCCCGGAAAACGTGAGGGGCGAGGCGCCGAGCCGGACACCGAGCCGGGTGATTTCAGCAAGGCCACGCGTGATGAGCGCCGCCCTGGCGTTCTCGCCCAGACCCAGACCGTCGGAGATCCCGGTGGCGATGGCCATCACATTCTTGACGGCTCCTCCGATTTCTACGCCGATGACGTCCCGGTTCGTGTAGAGCCGAAAGTGGGGAGCGCTCAGGCGGCGTTGAAGAAGCTCTGCCAATGAGAGGTTCGACGATGCCACCACGGCCGCGGCCGGTTGTCCCACCGCCACCTCTTTCGCGAACGTTGGACCGGAGAGCACCGCGACCTCAGCGTTGATTTCACCGGGGAGCATTTCAGAAAGAATCGCCGACATTCGGTGCGGTGGCGTCTCCTCGATCCCCTTTGTAGCGATCAGGAGCGTGGCGCCCGGCCGCAGACTCGGGATCATCTGTTGGAGGATCTGGCGAAAGGCGTGGGAAGGAGGAGCCAGGATGATCAGAGAGGAGCCGAGCACCGCCTCCGAGAGGCTGCCCGTGACCGACACGTTTTCGGGGAAAGGGCAGCCGCGAAGATACCAGGGGTTCTCCCGCTTCTCGGTGATGAGGGCGACAAGCGGGGCCTCGTAGACCCAGAGGCGAGGGCGCTCGCCCTGCCGGGCGAGATGAATGGTGAGCGCACTGCCCCACGCTCCGGCCCCGATCACCGACAGCGTCGCGTCCCGTTCCAACTTAACGCACCGTTAGGAGTGGCAACGTGGACGTATGGCCAAGGTTGGCCGTGCGGCCCACGCGGGGTAGTCGCGTGCAGTTGGAACGGGACGCGTTGCCCGTCATCAGGCGGAGACCCGGCTCCCCACCTTCCGCTCGGTGCCTTCAAAGAGACGGGTGAGATTCTCCTTATGCCGAGCTATTACGATGAGCGCGACAATCATGCTCACCACGAGCACCGGGGTAGGATAGCCGAGAAGAAAGGCCCCCGCGGGAAGGCAGAGCGCCGCGACCACCGAGGCGAGCGACACGTACCGAAAGCTCGCCGCGACCGCGATCCAGACGAGCGCTGCGGGGAGGACGGCCCACGGAGCCAGCCGAAGAAACGCCCCGAACCCGGTGGCCACTCCTTTGCCCCCTTGAAATCGGAGGAAGACCGACCAGCAGTGCCCTACGATCACGAGGAGCGCCCCTGCGGCCCCCCAGCTCGATTCAGTTCCGAGATGCTGAGCCAGCCACACTCCGGCCCAGCCCTTGGCCACGTCTCCGAGAAATGTGAGAATGCCTGGGCCCTTCCCCAGCGTGCGAAAGACATTGGTGGCCCCGATATTGCCGCTCCCGTGCCGGCGGATATCGATCCTGAAGCATCGCGACACGAGAAGCCCGATCGGGATCGCGCCGATCAGATAGACGACCGTAAGGCCCAGGAGTCCTAGGAGTATTTGTACACCCAACGTTTGCATGTTTACCTCGCGCCGCGCCGCGGCGCTAAGACCAACGGTCAGACTCCTTCACGAGCGCGTGGAAATCGGCCTTCCTGAAGAACCGGACGAAGTAATGGACACCCGAAATCACGGTGAGCGTCAACGCGACCCAGAGCATCCCGTATGAGATCACGTGGAACGGGAGCGCGCCGGGTGGCATTCCTTTCTCGATAATCAGCAGTGTGATCGCGACATACTGTGTGAAGGTCTTGTACTTGGCGAGCTCTGAAGCCGGAACGATGATCCCGACAGAGGCCGCGATCCCTCGGAGCCCGGTCACCGCGAACTCTCGGCCGATCAAGATCACAACGATCCACGCCGGGAGCTTATCGATCTGGACCAGCGAGACCAGAGCGGCGGCGACCAGAAGCTTGTCAGCCACAGGGTCGAGGAGCTGGCCGAGGGTGGTGACCTGGTTGCGCCGCCTCGCGATCAGGCCGTCCAGCCAATCCGTCAAGGCCGCCGCGATAAAGATGCCGGCGGCGATCAGGGCGTTGACTCGCGAGAACGAGATCAAAAACACCATGAGGAGCGGAACAAGGAAGATCCTGGCGAGGGTCAGCATGATCGGAAGGTTCACAGCCTACTCCTTCTGGAATTCCAGCCTGGGCACTTCAATCAAGAGAAGAAACACGCATCATTATGAGTCTCGCCAAAGAGGGTTGTCAATATAAGCAGGCTGTTGAAAACGGCCCATCTGCGGCGACGGCTTTCCTCGGAGGGGGACACGTCCCCCTTCCGAACCTCCCCCAAGCTTGCGCGAGCGAAGCTCGCACTCTGCGGAGAAATCGGTCGCTCGTCGTTGCAACGTACCGCCAAGTACGTCTCACTCCTCGCTTCCTCGCCGCCTTGCATCTGGACCCTTTTGAACAGCCTGCACCCCTACGCTCAGGGCGATCTCTTGTCTCGAAGGGCGCGGATCTTCAGGCGGAGCGCGTTCAGGTGGATGAACCCCTCAGCGTCTTGTTGGCGGTAGACTTGGTCCGATTCGAACGTGGCAAAGTCACTCCGGTAGAGGCTCTTGGGCGACTTGCGACCCGTCACCGTCACAGTGCCTTTGTAGAGCTTGAGGCGGACCGTGCCTGTGACGTCGGCTTGCGCTTGGTCCATCAACGTCTGGAGCGCTTCGCGCTCTGGAGTGAACCAGTAGCCGTAGTAGATCAACTCCGCGTAGCGAGGGATCAGCGAGTCTCTGAGGTGCAGCATCTCGCGGTCCAGCGTGATGGATTCGAGCGCCCGGTGCGCGACGTGCAAGATCGTGCCGCCGGGCGTCTCGTACACGCCGCGCGACTTCATCCCCACATAGCGGTTCTCCACCAGGTCCACGCGCCCGATCCCATGCTCCCCGCCGATCCGATTGAGCGTCTCGAGCAGCGCCACCGGACCGAGCCGCTTGCCATTCACCGCCACCGGGTTCCCGCCCTCATACTCAATCTCAACACCGAGCGGCGCGTGGGGCGCGGCCTCCGGAGAGTTGGTCATGAGAAAGATCTTGGGCGGCGGCTCAACCCACGGATCCTCCAAGATCCCGCCCTCGAACGAGACGTGGAAGAGGTTCCGATCGGTCGAATATGGTCGCTCCGCGGTCACCGGCACCGGAATGTTGTGGCGCTGGGCAAACTCGAGGAGCGCGCTTCGTGACGTCAGCTCCCACTCGCGCCAGGGCGCGATCACCGTCAGCTCGGGGGCCAGCGCGGCATAGGTCAGCTCGAAGCGCACCTGGTCGTTCCCCTTTCCCGTGGCCCCGTGGGCAACAGCGTCGGCGCCTTCCAGGCGGGCGATCTCCACCTGTCCCTTGGCGATGAGCGGTCGGGCGATCGACGTGCCCATGAGGTAGGTACCCTCGTAGACCGCGTTCGCGCGCAGCATGGGGAAGACAAAGTCCTTGACGAACTCCTCTCTGAGGTCGCGGATGTGGACGCTGGAGGCCCCGGTCTTGAGCGCCTTCTCTCGGATCGGGATCAGCTCCTCGCCTTGCCCCACGTCAGCGCAGTAGGCGACCACGTCACACCGGTAGCTCTCGATCAGCCACGCGAGGATCACCGATGTGTCCAGGCCGCCGGAGTACGCGAGAACAACCTTCTTGACCGAAGGAGCGCTTTTCACCATTGTCTGCTTCTACGTTTGGGCGCCAGATGTCAGCAGTTCGAGCAACCGACATCTGAAATCTGACATCCGAGATCTCATAGTCATGCGATTTATTCGAGCTGAAACCCAAGCTCTTTCAGCTTGGCGTGCTTGGGCGGATTCTTATAGAACGCGATTCGCTTGACGCTGTAATACGGGCAGAAAAGCTGCTTCGGCTCGCTCTCGTCATAAACCACCAAGGCACACCAGCTCTCTTTGATCTGCAGGATCTGTCTCAGGTAGATGAGACTTCCATCGTCCAGCAGCAGCTCCACCACGGGGCTCGTGACCTTCTGGTCCTGCGCGAAGGATCGAACCTGCTTCAAGAAATCCTGCTCGAAGAACGCGCGATCAAACATCATTGGCTCCTAAGAGGGAGAGGAGGACCGCTTTCTGGACGTGGAGACGGTTCTCTGCCTGGTCGAAGACGATGCTCTGAGGCCCGTCAAGGAGGGCATCGGTGATCTCTTCGTTCCGGTGGGCCGGCAAGCAGTGCATGATCAATGCGCCCGGCTTGGCAAATCCGACAAGGCGTTCGTTCAGTTGATACCGGCGGAATGTTTCAAGCCGTTCCTCACGCTCGGCCTCCTGCCCCATGCTGATCCAGACATCCGTGTAGAGCACGTCTGCCCCAACCGCCGCCTCTTTGGGATCATGGGTGAGATCGATGCGACCACCAAGCGAACGGGCCAGAGTCTGAATGTCCTGATCAGGTTCGTGGCCTGGCGGGGTTGCGATGACTATGGGCACCCCGAGCAGGGCGGTCAGAAGCATCAGAGAGTGGCAGACATTGTTCCCGTCCCCGATCCAGACAAACCTGAGGGACCGGAGATCGATCCCTCGCTCCCAGAGTGTGAAGAAATCGGCCAGGGCCTGACAGGGGTGTTCTCGGTCTGAGAGCGCGTTGATGACCGGGATCCCTGCCCAAGCCGCCAGCTCCTCGACCGTGGCGTGCGCATACGTGCGTGCCGCGACCGCGTCCACCCAGCGCCCAAGGTTGCGGGCCACGTCAGGGACCGATTCGCGAAGCCCGAGCTGAATCTCTTGAGCGGAGAGGTACAACGCTTGCCCGCCAAGCTGGGTCATCGCCACCTGAAAGGTCACCCGGGTCCTCAACGAGGGCTTCTCAAAAACAAGGGCCAGGCTTCGCCCCACAAGAGGGGTCGCGGCTTGGCCGCGCTTGAGATTCGCCTTGAGATCCGCCGCCCGGTTGAAGAGCCGCTCGATCTCTGCGCGGTTGAGATCGCTGATCGAGAGGAGATGCCTCATGTCGCACCTCTCGCCAAAGCTGTCTCAAAAATACCGACAGCCCGGTCGATGGTCGGCTCCTCGACGATGAGTGGCGGAGCGAATCGCGCAACATTCTCGCCCGCGGTGAGCAGCAGCAGACCGGCCTCCCTGCATTGCGCGATCAGATTTGCGACCGGGCCCTTGCACTCCACCCCGATGAGGAGCCCTTTGCCACGGACCTCTTTCACGAACGAAGAGGTTGTTTTCAACCCCTCGAGCTTGTCCTTCAAATATGTCCCCGTTCGGGCGGCGCGCTCCGGCAGCTTCATCTCGAGCATGGTTCCCAGGGTGACGCACCCGACCGCGGTCGCCAAGGGGTTCCCGCCGAATGTGGTGCCGTGGCTCCCGGGCGTGAACGCGGCCGCCACCTTCTCCTTGGCAAGCACGGCGCTGATCGGGAACCCGTTGGCCAGCGCCTTGGCCACAGTCATCAGATCCGGCTCGACCCCCCAATGCTGGTAGGCCCAGAGCATTCCGGTTCGTCCCACCCCGGTTTGGACTTCATCGAAGATGAGGAGTGTTCCGGTGGCATCGCAGAGCTTTCTGAGCCCGGCGAGGTAGTCGTGATCCGGGACTTTGATCCCCCCCTCGCCTTGAATGGGCTCCACAAGGATCGCGGCGGTCCGGGCGTCGGTCGCGTGCTCAACCGCAGAGAGGTTGTTGTACGGCACGTACTTGAACCCCGGGAGCATCGGGCCGAAGCCCAGCTGATACTTCTCCTGGGCGGTGGCTGAGAGCGCGCCGAGCGTCCGGCCATGAAACCCGCCACGCATGGTGATGATCTCGTAACGATCACTCGCCCAGTTCTCGCTCGCGTATCTCCGCGCCAGCTTGATCGCCGCCTCAACCGCCTCAGCGCCCGAGTTCCCGAAATACACGCGCTCTGCGAAGGAATGCTCGACGAGGAGCTTGGCCAGCTCGATCTGCTGTGGGATGTGGAAGTAGTTCGAGACGTGCGCCAGCGTGGCGGCCTGCTCTCGGATGGCGCCGACCACCTTCGGGTGACTGTGCCCGAGCGACACCACAGAAATCCCTGATGTGAAGTCCAGGTACTCCTTCCCGTCGATGTCCCAGACCTTCACGCCCTCGCCGCGCACCAGCGTGATTGGATAGCGCGTCGTGAAGTCCATCAGGAACTTGGATGACCACTCGATCGCTTGTTGGTTATTCATTTCTTACATGGATGTCAGTTGTCAGATCTCAGATGCCAGAAGGTCGGATCACGGATCTCACAAGTAAAGGAAATCAGGAATCGAGACCCGAAATGCGAACCCCGAAGCTGCCATCCGTCATCTATAAAACAATCTCCGTGCCGATCCCCTCTTTGGTGAATAACTCGAGCAGAATCGCGTGAGGGACCCGCCCATCGATGATGTGGGCCTTTGTCGTTCCCCCTTCCAGGGCCCTCAGGCTCGACTCCACTTTGGGAAGCATCCCGCCGTCGATCTGGCCGGATTTGATCTGATTCAGCGCCTCCTGCTTGGTGAGCGTCGAGAAGATTCGGCCATCCGGTCCCTTGATCCCTTCCATATCGGTCAGGTGGATCAATTTTTCAGCCGAGAGCGCGGCGGCCACCTCGCCGGCCACAAGATCAGCGTTGATGTTGTACGTCTCGCCCTGCACGCCCACCCCGACCGGCGCGATGACGGGAATGAAGCCGTTCTGCTCCAGGATTGAGATCGCCTGGGGATTCACCTCGCTCACTTCGCCGACGAGCCCGAGATCGATCTCCTCGCCGCCTTCGGCCCTATGCATGAGACGGCGGGCGCGAATCAGGTTGCCGTCCTTGCCCGAGAGCCCAACCGCCTTTCCCCCGTGGTGGTTGATCAGCGCCACGATCTCTTTGTTGATCTTTCCGACGAGGACCATCTCCACGATCTCCATGGTCTCCTCGTCGGTGATTCGCATGCCCGCCAGGAACTTCGGCTCCTTGCCGAGGCGCTTCATCATCATGCCGATCTGGGGCCCGCCGCCGTGCACGATCACCGGGTTCATCCCCACATACTTCAGGAGGATCACATCCAGGGCAAACGACTCTTTCAGACCCGGGGCCTCCATCGCCGCGCCGCCGTACTTGATGACGAGGGTCTTTCCGGCAAAGGCGCGAATGTACGGCAGGGCCTCCATGAGGATCTCCGCCTTCTGAATCATCGCCGCCATCTTTTGAGTCGCCATGACCTTCTTTTTTTAAAAGTCGGGGTCTGGGGGCTTCGCCCCCAGTTTACAGAATATAACGGGAGAGGTCCTCGTCTTTCACAAGCTCGCTGAGCCGCTGGTTGACATACTCGACGTCGATCTGAAGCTCCTTGCCCGGCATGTCGGGGGCGGTGAAGGAGATCTCCTCGAGCAGCTTCTCCATGATCGTGTAGAGGCGTCGCGCCCCGATGTTCTCGGCCCGCTGATTGACGACCATCGCGATGTCGGCGATCGCATCCACCGCATCGGGCGTGAACATCAAGGTCACGTCCTCGGTGCGCAGAAGCTCCTTGTACTGGCGAATCAACGCGTTCTGGGGCTCGGTGAGGATCCGCACGAAGTCTTCTTTGGTCAACGGTTCCAGCTCGACGCGGATCGGGAACCGTCCCTGCAGCTCGGGGATCAGGTCCGACGGCTTCGAGACGTGAAACGCGCCCGCCGCGATGAAGAGGATGTGGTCGGTCCGGGCCGTGCCGTACTTGGTGGTGACTGTGGACCCCTCCACAATCGGGAGCAGATCGCGCTGCACTCCTTCGCGCGAGACATCGGGACCGTGGCCGCTCTCGCGCCCCGCGATCTTGTCGATCTCGTCGAGAAAGATGATCCCAGAGTTCTCCACGCGGTGGAGGGCCTGGGTCACCGCCTCGTCCATGTCGATCAGCTTTTGCGACTCCTCTTGCATCAGGAGCTTGAGCGCCTCCACGACCTTCACCTTCCGCCGCTTGGTCTTCCCCGGGAGCACGTTCGAGAGCATCTCCCTGAGATTCATGTCCATCTCCTCCAGGCCTTGGCCGGCGAAGATCTCAACCATGGGAGTGACCCGGCTCTTGACCTCGAGCTCGATCAGGCGCTCATCCAAGCGCCCGGCCCTGAGCTGTTGGCGGAGCTTCTCCTTGGTGGCGCTCCGCGAAGCGTCGGGGGACACCTCTTCAAGGGTCTCGCTGCTGAACGGCTCCTTGGCGCGACGAGGCAGGAGCAGATCAAGCAACCGGTCCTCTGCGAGCTGCTGGGCCCGCTCCTTCACGGACTCGGCCATCTCAGCCTTCACCATGTTCACGGCCAGCTCCGTGAGATCGCGGATCATCGATTCCACGTCCCGGCCCACATACCCCACCTCGGTGA
>DATEAO010000277.1:0-8644 GCA_035288345.1 Candidatus Methylomirabilota bacterium
AAAGCCGGCGCTCGAGCGGAGAAGAGCGGTTGTCGCCGATGCTCACGGGGACGTGAAGTGTGAAGACGTGAAGTGTGAAGTGCAAGAGAGGATGCACGGCAATTGAGGACAACTCCGTCGACTCTTCACGCTTCACGCTTCACGCTTCACAAGATTCTCTCACACTCACGGAGGCGCTTCGTGAAGACAAATTCAGAGATGAGCTCTGCGCGCAGAGAACGGATGCAGGACGTGATTGTTGTCGGTGGTGGTCCGGCGGGCCTCTATACGGCGCTCAGGCTGGCGGGAGAAGGGCTGGAGGTCTCGCTGCTCGAGGAGCACGCCGAGATCGGTTTTCCCACCCACTGTACGGGCGTGATCTCCGCAGAAGTCTATGATCTCTACAAGGTCCCCGGGGAGATCGTGCTCCACCGGCCCTCCAATTGCTTCGTGGTCTCACCGAACGGAAGCTCGTTTGAGTTTCACGACCCGGGCGAGAAGATCGAGGTCCTGGACCGGGCCGGACTCGACCAGGCGCTCGCGGAGAGCGCGGCCGAAGCGGGCGCGTCAATCCTCACCGGCCATCGCGTCGATCGCATCGAGGTCGGGCCGAGGGCGGTGGAGATCGTGACTCAGCGCGGACAACGCTTGCGCGCGCGCGCCGTGGTGCTCGCGTGCGGGATCACCTACCGCTTTCACGGGTTGCTGGGATCAGGGGTGCCGGCTGCTGTGCTGCACACGGCGCAGATCGAGGTGGACGCGCAACCGCAGGATGCGTTGCAGATTCACCTGGGACAGGGGGTCGCGCCCCAAGGCTTTGCCTGGATCGTCCCGGTGAAGCGCGGAGCCCGGTCCCGGGTCAAGGCTGGCGTGCTCCTCAAAGGAGACGCCTGGGGTCATCTTAGAGCCTTTATGGCCCGGCCGGAAGTTGCCTGTCGCCTCCTCGAGCTTGCCGAGGATCCGATTCGGCGCATCCTCCCGGTGCGGCCGGTTTCCCGCAGCTACGGTGAGCGCGTGCTCGCTGTCGGGGACGCGGCTGGCCTGACAAAGCCGGTAACGGGCGGCGGGATTTTTTACAGCTTGCTCTCAGCGTCGATGGCGGCTGAGACCCTGATCGAGGGGCTTGCTGCAGACGACCTCAGCGCGTGGAGACTTCGGCGTTACGAAGCTCGCTGGCGTCAGCGCCTGCTCCCCGAGATCCGCACCGGCAGCTGGTTTCGCCAGCTCCTCGCTCACTTCTCTGACGAGGAGCTGGACCGGTTTGTCGAAGCCATGGCGTCAGAGCGCATCCGGGCGGTGATCGCGCAAACCGCGCGGTTCAACTGGCACCGCTCGGTGATCATCGCGGTGCTGCGCCAGCCCGGGATGAAGTCGATCCTGCTTCGCTCGCTCTTCCGGTAGCAGGCTGCTGAAAAAGGCCCATCTGCTTCGTTGGCTTCGTCGCTCGTCGTTGCAACGTACAACTAAGTACGTCTCACTCCTCGCTTCCTCGCCGCCTTGCATCTGGACCTTTTTGAGCAGCCTGAGGTTAGCAGGCGCTTTTCAGTACCCTGCTAGTCGTTTGGAGAAAAGGGTTCTTTCCGTCACCCTTTCCCCCGCCTCCTTGTTGAAGGGGGATCGGCGCGCTGCGAAAGGCGGCACACACATGAATGCATCCATTTCGGCACAGGGAGAGAAGCTCGCGCTTCTCGGGGGATCTCCGGTCAGGACATCGCTGCTCCCGTACGCGCGCCAAACAATCGAGGCCGATGATGTCGCGGCAGTCAGCGAGGCGCTGACATCGGACTGGATCACTCAAGGGCCGGTTGTTGCGCGTTTTGAGGAGGCGCTGGCCGCGTTCGGCGGGGTCGCGCACGCCGTTGTGTTCTCGAGTGGCACCGCCGCGCTCCACGCCGCCTGCTGGGCGGCGCAGATCGGCCCGGGCGACGATGTGATCACCACCCCGCTGACCTTTGCAGCGACCGCCAACGCGATCGTTTCCCAGGGCGCCCGGCCCGTCTTTGCGGACATCGATCCGCGAAGTCTCAACGTGGATCCTGAAGCGGTCATGCGCAAGGCGACCGCCCGGACGCGCGCAATCCTCCCTGTGGACTTTGCCGGGCTTCCCTGCGACTACGACTGGCTGCTCTCGCTGGCTCGCGACCGCGGATGGATAGTGATCGCGGACGCCGCCCATTCGCTCGGCGGCGCGTACAGGGACCGGCCGGTTGGCGCCATCGCGGACATGACGGTGTTCTCGTTCCACCCGGCCAAGTCGATCACCTGCGGGGAGGGTGGGGCGGTGCTGACCGATCGGGCAGACCTCGCCGAGCGCCTGCGCCGCGTGCGTCACCATGGGATCCGATACCTCGATCCCCAGCGGCCATGGCGTTACGAGATCGAGCAGCCGGGGCAGAACTATCGCCTCACTGACTTTCAGTCCGCGCTGGGGCTGAGTCAGCTCAAAAAGCTCGAAGTGTTCTGGATGGCTCGAAGCCGGCTGGCCAGACGCTATCGCGAGCTGCTGTCAGGGGCGCGCTTCCTCGAGCTGCCTGCGCTTCCTCAAGGGGTCCGGCATGCCTGGCATCTTTTCGTGGTCCTGCTGCGCTCGGAGCGTCTCTCTGCAGACCAGGACCTCATTCTTCAAACGTTGCGCGCTGAGAACATCGGGGTGCAGCTCCATTATTCCCTCATTTATCATCACCCGTTCTATCGGAAGCGGTTCGGCTATGAGCCGGGGCTCTGTCCCCTCGCTGAATCGGTCGAGCGCCGGCTCATGACGCTCCCGCTCTTTGCCTCGATGAGCGAGGCCGACCAGGATGACGTCCTGCGCGCGCTGGAAAAAGTCTTCGCCCACTACGCGAGATGCTAAGCGGGGGACAGGGGCTAGGGGCCAGGGGTCCGCAAAGGCCGATCCGCCAAGCCCCTGACCCCTGACCCCTGACCCCGAACCCCCAATGGAGGGAACATAATGATGAAGACCAGGAGAGTCTCGAAGCTCGTGATCGGCCTGACGCTCGTTGCCCTTCTGGGTCCCGACTTCGCGCTTCGGCTGGCTCCCGCGTTAGGACAGCCACCCACCGGGTACCCTCCGGGGCTGCTTCCTAATTTTGGTGCTCAGCCCGGCGGACCGGGGAACAGCTCTGGCTCCGTCATCTCCAATCCTTATGGCGGGTGGCCGGCCTCACCGTCTGGCATGCCTTCGGATGGTCTCCCCGGGAGAAACCCGCCCGGAACCATGGTTCCCTATCTTGTCGTACCGCAGCCTCAGCTCAACACCTCACCTCAGCCTCCTGTGGTGGTTGGCAATACCTGTAAGCCGAACGGGAGCCTTCGGAGCTTCGAGACAGCAGCGCGCGGTCCAACTACAGCCCCGCCCGTGACGCAGGTTGCGGTAACTCAAGGCTCAGCCCCTCAGGATTCTCAGCCTAAGAGAAGTGAAGCACGAAAGACTAGCGAAGCAAGTCTGAGCCGAGAGGCGACGGAACCAAGGATCGAAGAGATGTCTCGGATTGAAGCGGCATTTAACCTTGACGGGATCCAAGAGATTAGTGCGGCCCTGATCCAGCAGCAATCTGCAATGCCTCAGCGCGCCAACCAGCAGCCCTCCTGGCTCGGACCCTTTGGCGTCCCGCTCCGTCAGTATGGCTACTCCATCTTCTCGGCAAATATCTCCACGTTTGCGCCGGTTGATGACGTTCCGGTCGGACCCGACTACGTTCTTGGTCCCGGTGATGATCTGTCGATCAACGTCTGGGGAACAGTGGACACCACGCTCTACCGGACCGTGGACAGGAGCGGCCAGATCGCCCTTCCGAAAGTTGGGGACGTTCGCCTCTGGGGGATGACGTTCTCCCAGGCCGACCGGCTGATCCGAGAGCAGTTCTCGCGGTACTTCCGTGGGTTCCAGACCAGTGTGACCATGGGACGGCTCAGGACGATTCGCGTTCACGTGGTCGGGGAAGTCTGCCAGCCCGGCGTCTACACGCTGAGCGCCCTCTCGACGGTCACCCATGCCCTGTTCAGCGCGGGAGGTCCGACCAAGCTGGGGTCGCTGCGCGAGGTCAGGCTGCTGAGAAACCATCATCAGGTGGGCGCGCTCGACTTGTACGATTTCCTTCTCCGTGGCGACCGGACGCGCGACTTTCGCTTGGAGTCAGGGGACACGATCTTCGTGCCGACGATCGGAGACGTCGCGGCGGTGGCCGGCGAGGTGAAGCGACCGGCGATTTACGAGCTCAGGGACGATGTGAGGGTCTCGGACCTGATCGAGATGGCAGGTGGGGCTACGCCAACGAGCTACCTCAGGCGAGTGCAGATCATCCGCTCCCAACCCAGCGCTGAGCGTCTCACCATGGATGTCGATCTGAGTCCGTACTATCTTCAGGGGGATCAGTCGAGCAACCCGCTGATGAGCGCTGGCGATCTGGTCCTCATTCATCGAAGTGATTCACGGGTCTACAACATTGCCAAGGTCGAGGGGGCGGTCAGGTACCCGGGCGCCTACGAGGTGAAGCCGATGATGCGTATCAGCCAACTCCTTCCGGCTGACACCCTCCTTCCCGAAGCCTATGCGGATCGGGTCGAGGTGTTCAGACGGCGTCCGGATCTCTCCATAGAGATAGTCCCCGTGAACCTCAAGAAGGCGTGGAACGGCGAAACCGATCAGGACCTCCTGTTGAGGCCACTGGATCAGGTGACGGTGCGGACCGAGCTTCGGACGGCCCGGGCCGTCACCCTCACTGGCCAGGTCGTGAGGCCGGACAAGTACGCCATTGCTGAGGGCGAGCGGCTGAGCTCGGCGCTCGAGCGCGCTGGAGGCTTTACCGAGAAGGCGTTCCTCAAAGGTGCCGTCTTCACTAGGGCCGGGTTGAAAAAGATGGAGCAGGAGCGGCTTGACGAGTTTGTGAAGGATCAGGAGCAGAAAATTCTTGCGGCAGCGGCAACGACGATTGTGGGCTTAGAGAAGGACGAAGCCGCCTCTCCCGCACCGACCGTTCAAGCTCAGCGAGAGCTGTTAAAAGCGCTCGCCTCCCGCGTGGCGGTTGGTAGGGTGATCATCCACCTTGATGAGCCGGCAAAGCTTCGCGGCACAGAGCATGATGTCGTCCTTGTTGACGGCGACGCGCTTGATGTTCCTGAGCCTCCTTCGTCAATCCTGGTGCTCGGCTCGGTGAGAAACTCCACATCGGTAATGTATCAGAAGGGCGTCGGCCTCGACTATTACGTCAATCGTGCTGGCGGCTTCGCGCCGGAAGCCGACAAGAAAGAGGTCCATATCGTAAAGACTGACGGTTCAACCGTCACCGGGTTTGCCAATATCCGGACAGCCGAACCTGGAGACACGATCGTGGTGCCGCCAAAGCGCGAGGAGAAGATCCGAACCCTGCCGACCATCCGCGATGCGCTGCAAATCATCAGTTCAACCTTACTCTCCATCGTCGCCCTCGCCGCGCTCTTTTAGCGCAGTGGCGATAAGCTTCGCATCTCTTCGTTCTCGGTCGTCGGAACCCCTCAACGTATAGCGCATACGCCTCGACGTTCCTCCTCCCTCGGGCCTCGATCTGCTCGCTTCTGGCCCCGGCGCAAGTGGGTGTTCGGCCAAGGTCTGCCAGAAACGTGAGACGTTGGGCGAACAAGCAACGCGTACGCCTCGGTCGTCCCAAGCTTCGCCGCCTTGCACCTGGACCTTTTTGATCAACCTGCGGCCGGCGCCGTGGCGATATGCTTCGCCTCACGGCGATCGTGCTCCGGGGACCCGCGCTGGGGGAAGGCAGTTTGTGTCCGCAAAGGCTAATCGTGTGCTGCAATCAATCAGCGGTTGAGGAGGAGCCACTTTTGGGCTGAGCGGCCGATGATGGCTGACCCGTTCCTGGCAAGGGATTCAACGCGGCTGGCTGAGCCGGTTACGAGGAAGATGCGCGCTTCCGATCTCCAGAGGGCGGAGAACGCTTGGTCGTCCAGGAAGCGCGCCGTGACATCCGGCTTGTGCGAGCCGAACTCCAGGTCGCCGAAGCGCCCGTTGAGGACCAAGGCAAAGCCGCGCGTGTAGACGTTGAGCGCGGCGAAGTTCTCATACGGCCCGTCGACCACGATGACATCACCTGGGTGCCAGCTTTTGGTGAGAACGGTCGCAAGCTCTCTGACGGACCGGTGCGGTTCAAAGAGCACAAGCCCGCGATGGATCATGGGGAAGATGCCGAGCATCATCGCAATGAGGCACGCGACGGCGAGCCGAGATCGTCCGAAGCGAGCGGCCACGAATGACGCGACCGTGCCGAGGAAGAATATTCCACCCGCGAAGAGGAGCGGTGGGAGAAGGTCCTTGAATGATGGGGTTGTGTAGGAGCCGGGTGGGGCGAGGATGCCGTGCTGGATGTCCCGGGAGTACGCGTCGACCGCCGGGAAGATGTTGTAGAAGGCCGTCCCTTCGAGCCGGGGAAAGCTGGCGGCCAGGGGCAGAATGGCGATGCCAAGCACGGCGAACAGCGCCAGTGACCATCGGAGCCTCTTGGACGGCTTCGAACGGGAGAGCGCGTCGTCCCAGAAGCGGCCGGCCCATAGCGCGAAGGCGGGAAGCGCTGGGAGCGAGTAGTACTCGAGGCGCGCAGGTGTCAATGCGAAAAACCCCAAGACCGCCACGATCCAGCACGGAATGATCCACACGGCCCGCCCTTGCCTCGCCTCCCGGTGAGGGAAGATCAGCCGGGCGCGGGTAAACGGCAAGAACAGACTCCAGGGAAAGCTCCACACCAAGGCCATCACCAGAAAGAGCCAGAGGGGAAGCGGCGCGTAGTCAATCAGGTGGCGCTTGTTGAGGAATCGAAGAAAGTGCTCGTTGACGAAGTAAAACCAGAAGAAGTCCTGGTTGACGAAGCCGGCTGCGAGATGCCATGGGGCCGTCACGGCCAGGAAGAGGATGGCGCCGAGTGGGAGGCGAAGCTCTTTGAGGAGTCTCCACTCGCGGGTCGCCAGCAACAACCCTCCGATTGTGAGCGCGGGCACCGCGAGGCCAAGCAGGCCCTTGGCGAGCACCGCCAGCCCGGCAAAGAGATACATCAGCAGGTAAAAGCCGTGACGCTTCGGGTTGAGATACCCTCGCAGGAATGACCAGAGCGAAGCGGTCGCGCACGCGGTAAAGACGAGGTCCGTGAGGATGATCCTCGAGAAGATGAAATATCCGAAGGACGTGGTGAGCGCCAGACCGGCCAGCAGCCCGGCTCGCGGGGAGAAGAGGACGCGGCCGATCCCGTACGTGAAGAAAACGCCCGCCAACCCCGACAGCGCCACCGGAAGACGGGCCGACTGCTCAGAGACACCGAAGAGCGCGTACGAAGCAGCAATGAGCCAGTAGAGGAGCGGGGGCTTCTCGAAGTAGAGCACGCCGTTGAACCGAGGGGTGAGCCAATCGCCACTCCGGTACATCTCCCAACCGACTTCTGCGTACAGCCCCTCATTGGGGTCGTACAGGCCCGGAGCGCGGAGGCCCAAGAGGAAGACAACCGCCGCGAGCGCAAGGAGGAAGAAGTGTCGCCACGTGAGGAGGCGCATGAGCCGCACGCCATGGAGTATATGAGCCGGACTCAGCAGAAATCAAGGCCGCGATCCGAGTCAACCGGCACACCCGAAAAACGTCTTGATCTCTCGTTTATCATCGAGGATGCCAGTCAACAGCGAGTCCTTCTGTTGTTTCAAGCCGGAGCGCCCTCGCAGGAGCACCCGGGACGAAGCGGTCACGCGCGCGACGAAGACGAGGTCTACCAGGCTGATTTTCGAGAGGAGAACGTACCCGAAGAACGTCTTGATTGTACAGGCCCGGAGCGCGGAGGCCCAAAAGGAACGCAATCGCCCCGAGCGCAAGGAGGAGCCAGTGTTGCCACATGACCCGCCCGCCATGGAATCCATGAGCCGGACTCAGCAGAAATCTCGGCCGCGATCTGCTCTCGACCACAGCGTGGAAGAACGTCTCGATCTCTCAATCGTCATCCCGATCTACAACGAGGCGTCCAGCCTCGAGGCGCTGCACGCCCGCCTGTCTGTCACGCTGCAGGAGATCGGGAAGTCTTACGAAGTCATCTACGTGGATGACGGAAGCCGCGACGGATCCACTCAGCTCCTGCGTCAGCTCTACGGGTCAGACGAAGCGGTGCGGGTCATCCGGTTCAACCGGAACTACGGGCAGCACGCCGCGGTCCTCGCGGGATTTGAGCGCGCCAGGGGCGAGACGATCGTCACGCTCGACGGCGATCTCCAGAACCCGCCCGAGGAGATCCCCAAGCTGCTCGAGCGCGTTTACGAAGGGCACGAGGTCGTCGGGGGGTGGCGGAAGTCTCGTTGCGATTCTGTGTTCCGTCGCGCCGTCTCATTTGTCATCAATCGCATGATCTCTCGGATCGTGGGCGTCCCGATGCGGGATTACGGGTGCATGCTCCGGGCGTACCGGCGGTCTGTGGTGGAGCAGCTCGTGCGGTGCGAGGGGAGTTCCAGTTTCATTCCCGCGCTTGCGACCAGCCTCGCGGGATCGGCGGTCGAGCTGCCCGTGTCCCACGAGCCCAGGCCAGCCGGCCATTCGAAATACGGCCTGCTGCGCCTGCTCCGGCTGAACTTCGACCTGCTCACGGGCTTCTCTCTGCTCCCGATCCAGATCCTGAGCCTGTCCGGGATCGCCATCTCGTTCCTCGGATTG
>DATEAO010000278.1:0-7203 GCA_035288345.1 Candidatus Methylomirabilota bacterium
TACGACGACGCGATCTCCTCCAGCTTGGTGAGCCGCTTGATGTAGCTCTCCAGCACGTCGCGCCTGACGCCGGGCCGGGCCGCCGAGATCCCGTCCGCGGCCTCGACGAGGATCGCCTCGATCGTCTCCGGCTCAACGCTCTCGTGGCCGCACATCGCGGTGTTGACCACCGCGCTCGACTCGCCGTACTTGGTGAGCACGTCCACGCCCAGCTCGACATGGCTGCCTTCCTGCTCGTGAGTCAGCGCCTTGCCGATGTCGTGAAGCAGCCCGCAGCGCTTGGCGAGCTTGACGTCCGCTTTGATCTCCGCAGCCATCATCCCGGCGAGCCAGGCGACCTCCTTGCTGTGCTGCAAACAGTTCTGCCCGTACGAGGTCCTGAACTTCATCCGGCCCACCAGCTTCACCAGCTCCGGGTGGAGGCCATGGACACCGACCTCGAAGCAGGCGCGCTCGCCCTCCTCCCGCAGCATCTGATCCACTTCCTTCTTCACCTTTTCAACCACCTCTTCGATGCGCGCGGGGTGGATCCGTCCGTCCGCGATCAGCCGCTGGAGCGAGAGTTTCGCGATCTCCCGGCGGAGCGGGTCATACGCAGAGATGAGCACGGCCTCAGGGGTGTCATCCACGATGAGATCCACGCCGGTGGCCTGCTCCAGCGCGCGAATGTTCCGTCCCTCCCGGCCGATGATTCGCCCCTTCATGTCGTCTGACGGGAGGTCAACAATCGAGACCGCAGTTTCGACCACGTAATCCGGCGCGAGGCGCGCGATAGTCGTGGCCAGCACTTCCCGACCCTTTCGCTCAGCCTGCTCCTTTGCCTCCTCCTCGAGGCGCATGGCGACCAGGGTCGCCTCGCGCCGCGCGTCTTCCTCCATCTGCGCTAAGAGCTGGCGCTTCGCCTCTTCCTGGGTGAGGCCAGAGATGGCCTCGAGCTTGCGCCGCTGCTCTTCGAGCAGGACGTGGTAGCGGTCTTCTTTTTCTTTGAGGCCCTTTTCCTGGTTCGCGAGCGCTTTTTCTTTCGCCTGCACGTCCCGATCACGACGATCCAACTGGTCAAGGCGGCGCGTGAGCTGCTCGTCCTTCTGGAGGGCACGTCGCTCGACCTGCTGAATCTCGCGGTGCTTCTCTCGCAGCTCTTTTTCGGCTTCGGTCCTGGCGCTCAGGAGCAGCTCTTTCGCCTCAATCGCTGCATCCTTCCGCTTGTTCTCTGCTTCCTGCTGGCCCTTCTCGACGATCTCCTTCGCGCGGACCTTGGCCTCACCAATCTCACGAGTGGTCAGAAATTTTTGAAGCAAGAATCCGATCGCGATTGCAAGGATTGCGACAATCGGCAGGAGCCAATACACCATGTAGGTTCCCAGAGGGCGTCACCTCCTCACGTCAAATCTGCGCGTCAACTCACCCCGCGAACGAAACCGCAGGGTGTGGTAGGCAAATCCGCAAAGAATTTGACAAATTATAGGCTACCCGCTTTGAGTGTGTCAAGGAAAGGATCGCTGTCAGCTTTCAGCGATCAGCCCTCAGGTGAGGGCTGGCGGAGAGGAGCAGGGACAGCCAGAAGTGGTGAACGCGAACCTTAGAGAGCAATGCCGCCAGCTAAATCGCGACGCTTTGAGCGCGGGCGTGGCGCAGCGGGCGCAAGCAGAAGGTCTTGATACACGCGAGCGCGGGCGGGCGATAGCCCGGGCGCAAGCACAAGGGCTCTGAATGCAGGCGAGCACGGGCGTGGCGCAGTGGGCGCCAGCAGAAGGTCTTGATACACGCGAGCGCGGGCGGGCGATAGCCCGGGTGCCCGCGCTATTTATAGTCCCCGCCTCTGTCGTGTGCCGGCGGTGTTTCGAACCTGGTCTCACCAGGTGGGTGCTATATAGGAGGGCTTTAGGCTTCCCCTCGAAGGGGCCTGCTCACCACCCCCACAGTCAAGCCCCCGTTTGTATGCTTGGGTTGAAACTTCCCCCCGGCATCACGATCAGCGCAGGGAACCGTACTCCCTCTGTTCATACCCTACTCGGATGAGACGCGTCAAGAGGAAAGTGGCACCGCGTCGTCCAAAAGCTTGACGAGCTTTTGGATGCGCTCGCCCATCTTCGGTGGAAGCTGAGCTGATTGCTCGCGCGCTCGGAAGAGCTCGTCCGTCACGTGCAGCGCGGCCAGCATGAACAGCTTTGCGGGCTCCTTCATCTGCCCCGATTGGTCGAGCGCGCGAAGCGTTTCTTCGAGGTACTCCACCAGCTTCAGGACGTAGTCGGTCGACGCTTCACTGCGAATGGTGTACCGCTGACCCAACAGCTCAAACTCAACCCGCTCGTCACTCATCCTCGCCTCTCAGGATCTTCCCCTTCGGGTTCAGGACCAAGAGCGTCTGCCGGGCCTGTCACGTTGACGCGTCCAGCTTGGTCAGCTCTTTCAGCATCGCGTCTACCTGTGAGAGGATCTCTTTGCGCTCCTGACGGAGGCGCCGAAGCTCCTGCTCCATCGGCTCGAGCGCGGCCAGACGCTGGCGGAGCGCTTCAATCTCTTTCTCCTGGGCCGTCAAGCGTTGCTCAAGACGAGGACGCTCTGCCCGCAGCTGATGGATGACCTCCACAGCCCGGCGCACTGACGTCTCAAGCCTGGCCAAGCCGTCGCCCACCTCTCTATCAGTCATCGCTCTTTTTCCCTCGAAGGGGGCTTCACCCCCACGCTGATGCTGAGGGAGCGCGGGCGTGGCGCAGCGCGGGTCCCCGCGCTGCCACAGGCGCTAGACGCTCCAGCCTCTGATCTCAGCAGAGAACCGGTTTCTCAACCGGGTCAGGATGCGTTCGTGCAAGGCATTCACCTTCTCGTCAGTGAGCGTGGTGTCCTCCGCCTGGTAGAAGATCGAATACGCGAGGCTTTTCTTCCCCCGCCCCACTTGGTCCCCCGTGTACACGTCGAAGAGCGTGACACTCCGAATCCACGGCGTCGGCTCTTCGCGGATCACCTGCTCGATCTCAAGCGCGGTCACCTCGAGCGGCACCACGACGGCCAGATCTCGCTGGACCCCGGGGACACGGAAGACCGGCTGATACCGGAGCGGTGTGGGCGGCAGTTCGCGCAGGCGGTCCAGCGAGAACTCTGCGACGAAGACCGGGTGCAGCAGCTCCAACTGCTCACGCGCCGACAGTCGAAGCTCGCCGAACAGGCCGATCCACTTCCCTCCCACGAAGAGATCAGCGGACCGGCCTTCTTCCAGGTAGGAGACCGGGCCCGGTCGGACTTCAAACGATTCATACCCCACGCGCTCGAGCAGTCCCTCAATGATTCCCTTCAGGTCGTAGAAATCCACCCGATCGCGCCCGCTGTACCAGCTCCGCGAGGCTCTGAGCCCGGTCAGTGCGATCCCGAGGCGGAAGTCCTCCAGCGCGAGTCCTTGCTCGCCGCCGGCGCGGAAGACGCGTCCCACTTCGAAGCAGCGGACATCGGCCACCTGTCGGTGACTGTTGGTCACGATCGCTTCGATCAGCCCGATGAGCAACGTGGGACGAAGCGCTGATCGCTCTTGACTCAACGGGTTCTCCAACCGGAGCAGCGCGGGATCGCTTGAGTTCAAGCGGAACTTGGCGACGTGGGCCGGATCCACCATGCTCATGCTGATCACTTCGGAGAGGCCGAGGCCGACCAATGATTGACGCACGGCGTCCGCCAGTCTGAGCGTGGGCGGGCGGCGGACCAGCGAGAGCGAGCCGGACGGAAGGGTTGACGGGATGTGCTCGTACCCCCAGACGCGAGCCACCTCTTCGACCAGGTCGTCTTCGATAGACACATCGCGTCGGAACGTAGGCACCACCACCTCGAGCCGTTCCTCCTGCGCCTCCACCGGAAAGCCCAATCCTTGGAGGATCTCGACGACCGTCGATTGAGGCGGACAATCGCCGAGCACCCGGCGGATCCGATCGAGGCGCAACGGCACTCGGAGATGAGGCTGGGGAGCGGGGTAGACATCCACAACGCCGCGCGCCACGCTGCCGCCGCTCAGGTCCGCGATCAGCTGGGCCGCGCGGTCCAGCGCTTCTCTGACCCCTTCGATGTCGTCGCCGCGCTCGAACCGATACGAAGCCTCTGTCTGAAGCCCGAGCTGCCTGGCCGTGCGCCGGGTGGGCGCTGGGTGGAAGTACGCGCTCTCAAGCAGCACGGTCTGGGTCGGCGAATCGACCTCGGAGTTGGCGCCTCCCATCACGCCCGCCAGCGCCACTGGCTGCTCGGCGTCAGCGATCACCAGCATCGAGTCGGTCAAGCGATGGAGCTGGCCATCCAGCGTCTTCACGGTCTCGCCAGGCCTCGCGCGACGCACGACAATGCGCCGCTCGGCCAGCTTCTCGTAATCGAAGGCGTGAAGCGGATGCCCGAGCTCCCAGAGCACATAGTTCGTGACATCGACGACGTTGTTGATCGGGCGAAGCCCGACCGCTCTGAGCCGCTGGCTGAGCCATGGTGGCGACGGAGCCACGGTGACGCCGGTGATGACACGGGCCGCGTAGCGCAGGCAGAGGTCCGCAGCTTCGACAGTCACCGAGGTGAGTGTGGCGATCTCGGTCTCCCCTTCCTTGACCGCGACGGAGGGAAATCGGAATGACGATCTGGTGAGCGCAGCGACCTCACGAGCCACGCCCACGACCGACAGGCAGTCGGGTCGATTCGGAGTCGCCTCGATCGAGAGGATCGAGTCGTCAAGGCCGAGATAGAGGATGAGGTCAGTCCCGGCCGGCGCATCATCGGGGAGCAGCAAGATCCCAGAGGCGTCGTCGCCGATCCCCAGCTCCATTTCAGAGCAGAGCATGCCTTCGGACAGAGCGCCGTGCATGTCCGTGCGATCGATCCGCCGGTTCCCCGGGAGCAGCGCGCCTGCGGGAGCAAACGCTGCGCGAGCCCCGACACGAAGATTCGGCGCCGCGCAGACGACCTGGAACCGCTGTTTGTGCGTCGAGACTTGGCAGAGCATGACCGGCTGTCCCGAAGCAGTGTTACCGATCTCGCGCTCGATGGCTTCGATCTCACAGATCATGATTCCGCGCAGACTGCTCACGGCAGGCGTCACCTCGCCTGTCTCGATCCCCGCCATGGTCAGAAGCTCCGCCACCTCGCGGGCTGGGCGGTCAATGTCCACGTACTCCTGAAGCCACCGGAAGCTAATTTTCATGAGTCGGGGTCCGGGGCCCGGGGTCCGGGGTCCGGGGTCCCGGGCCAGGGGCTAGCAAACCCCTGACCCCCAGCCCCTAGCCCCTGAAGAGATGCGAAGCTTATCGGCATGGCGCTAGAACTGGGCGAGGAAGCGGAGATCCCCTTCGAAAAAGAGGCGGATGTCATCGATCCCGTACTTCAGCATCGCGATCCGCTCCACCCCCATCCCGAACGCCCACCCGGTCACTTCTTCAGGATCATATCCGACGTTGCGCAGCACCTGCGGATGCACCATACCGGAGCCCAAGATCTCGAGCCATCCCGATTGGCTGCAGACCCGGCATCCTTCGCCACGGCAAATGAAACATCGGACATCCACCTCCGCCGAGGGTTCGGTGAACGGAAAGAAGCTCGGCCTGAATCGGACCTCCGCGTCCCCACCAAACATCTCCCTGGCAAAGAGAGCCAGTGTGCCTTTGAGGTCACCCATGGAGATCGCGCGATCCACCGCGAGCCCCTCGACCTGATGGAAGACCGGCGAATGCGAGGTATCGGGGATGTCGCGGCGATACACGCGTCCCGGCACGATGATGCGCACCGGAGGTCTCTGGGCCATCATCGTGCGGATCTGGACGGGAGAGGTGTGGGTCCGCAGGAGCACATCGCCCGAGAGGTAGAACGTGTCCTGCATGTCTCGGGCCGGGTGGTCCTTCGGGATGTTGAGCGCTTCGAAGTTGTAAAAGTCCGACTCCACCTCAGGCCCTTCGGCGATGGCAAAACCGAGGCCGAGAAAAATCTCGATAATCTCATCGAGCACGCGGTTGAGCGGGTGGATCGTCCCAAGGGGCGGCCGACGTCCCGGCAGGGTGAGATCGATCTGCTCGACCTGAAGCTTCAGCCGATGCTCTTCGGCTTTCCATTCGGCGAGCCGTCGCTCGATCTCGGATTCGATCTCGGCTTTGGCCTCGTTCGCCTCGCGGCCGACCACAGGGCGCTCCGTTGCCGGCAACTTGGGCACGGAGCGGAGGAGAAACGTGAGCGCACCCTTTTTCCCCAGGTATTTGACGCGGACCTGCTCCACGTCCTGGCTCGACCGGGCCCGGGCAAGCTCCTCCAGGGCGGCGGCGGTAATCTCTCGAACACGCTCTTCGGCCATGTCTGATCACAGAGATCGGATCTCAGATGTCGGAAGCTCGACCGCTGACACCCGAGATCAGAAATCCGACATCCTCGCGGAGGGTTAGCTCGCCTTGAGCTGGGCTTTCGCGGTTTCAGCGAGCTTCGCGAACGCTGCGGGGTCGCTCACGGCCAGCTCGGCCAAAATCTTCCGATCCAAATCGATCTGGGCTTTTTTGAGGCCGTTGATCAATCCGGAGTAGGAGAGGCCCACTGCCCGGGCCGCAGCGTTGATCCGAATGATCCAGAGCGCGCGAGCACGGCGCTTTTTCTGGCGCCGATCCCGCGTCGCGAACACCATGGCCCGCTTGACCGTCTCCGCGGCGCTTCGGTAGAGCTTCCGGCGCCCCCCCACATACCCTTTGGCGTGCTTTAAGATTTTCTTATGACGTTGGCGGGTCTTCACCCCACCTTTGGCGCGTGGCATCGTTTCCTCCTGATGTCAGATCTCGGATCTCAGATGTCAGAATCTAGTGCGCGTTTTCGAACTTCTGACATCTGACATCTGTCATCCGAGATCCAAACCTTTTCAGAGATAGGGGAGCAGTCGCTTGATTCGCTTGGTATCGGCCGGCGAAATGAGCGTGGCTTTCTTGAGCTGGCGCTTTCGCTTCGGCCTCTTCCACTCCAGCAGGTGGCTCTTCCATCCCTTGTTGCGCTTGATCTTCCCTCCACCGGTGGCGCGGAAGCGCTTCGCTGCCCCCCGCTTCGTCTTCATCTTCGGCATTGCCTGTTCTCCTAACGCATGCCCTCTGCACTTTTCAGTTTTTTAGCAGGAGGGGTGAGTCCCAACCACTCCCCCTCCTCTAGACCTCTCCCACCTGGGTTTTGCGATCTGCCTGCACTTTTCATCGTTGACGCTTCACGTCCCTCAATCCCCTCTCC
>DATEAO010000279.1:0-2066 GCA_035288345.1 Candidatus Methylomirabilota bacterium
CTGCTCGCTTCTCGCCACGGCGCGAGTGTTGCGTCCAAACTAAAGCCTGACAGAAACGTGCAGACTTTTGGCGAACAAGCAATCTAGCTCCTCCGCACACGCGGAGATCCCGCCCCGTTGGCTCGCGCGCGCGATGCGCACGCGGATGGCGCCAGGGGAGATCAGCCGGCTCATCGCGATACTGAAGCGGAAGATGCCGGAATGGGACCCCACCGCGCTGGCCCGCGTGGCGGAGAGCGAGCGCGATCCGTTTCAGATCCTGATCGCGTGCATCCTGTCCCTACGAACGAAAGACGAAACGACAGGCCCGGCGGCCGAGCGGCTCTTCGCGCTCGCGAACACGCCTGAGTCAATGCTCCGTCTCGCGCCCCGCGTGATCGAGCGCGCGATCTTTCCCGTCGGCTTCTATCGCACGAAGGCGAAGGTGGTCCTCGGGATTTGCCGCGATCTCGGAGCGCGGTTCGGCGGGAATGTCCCCGACGAGCTGGACACGCTGCTCGCGCTCAAAGGGGTGGGGAGAAAGACCGCGAACCTCGTGGTCACGATGGGGTTTGGAAAGCCTGGGATCTGCGTGGACACTCACGTGCACCGGATCTCAAACCGGATCGGCTACGTCAAGACGAAGACGCCGGCCCAGACCGAGCTGGCGCTTCGCGCCAAGCTGCCTCGTCGGCACTGGATCGAGCTGAACGACCTCCTGGTCTCATTCGGCCAGAACATCTGCAAGCCCACTTCACCGCTCTGCACGCGTTGCCCCATCGAGCGCTTTTGCGCCAAAGTGGGCGTGACCCGCTCCCGCTGATTGGTTCTGGCGCCCACTCGCGCCGTGGCGAGAAGCGAGCAGCCCAAGGCCCGAGGGAGGAGGAATCCCGAGGCGTATGCGGTATACGTTGAGGGGTTCCGACGACCGAGAACGCCGGGATGCGACGCTTATCGGCGCGGCGCTATTTGACGTCGACCGCGGGGAGCCAGATCCTCACCGTGGTCCCCCGTCCTTCTTCGCTCTGAATCGAAATGGACCCGCCGTGCTTGGCGATCATGGAGCGGCTGAGCGGAAGCCCAAGGCCGGTCCCCTTCCCCTGCGGCTTGGTCGTGAAGAACGGCTCCCAGATCGCGTCGCGATGAGCTGGAGCAATGCCGTGCCCCGAGTCGGCCACCCCGATCTCAACCATGCGCTCAGGGCCTTGCTTGGTCCAGACTGTCAACTGCCCGCCCCCCGGCATCGCGTCCACGGCATTGCTCAAGAGATTCATCAGCACCTCTTCGAGTTGCCAGCGATCCCCCAGCATCTTGGGCAGGTCACCTGGGAGATTCATCTCCACCTGCACCTTTTCGCGCGCCAACACTCCTGAGAAGAGCTGCAACGCTTCAGAGACAAGCTGGGTGACGTCCAAGGCCGCCATCTCGGTGGAACCAGCTCGAACAAAGGCCAACTGGCGGGCCACGATCTGATCCAGTCTCTCGGTCTCCTCGATGATCATCTCCAGGGCCTGCCGGTTCTCATCACTCGCCGGAAGCCGGCGAAGCAAGAGCTCGGCAAACCCCATGATGGCCGCGAGCGGTGTTTTGATCGCGTGCGCCAGGGCTGAAGCCCACTGTCCGAATGCCGCCACGCGCCCGCTGTGCACCATCTGGGCTTGCGCAAGCTGAAGATCCTGAACGTGCCTCTCCAGGCTCGAGTGCAAGCGGCAGTGCTCAGCCGCCATTGCCGCGGCGTGGGCAAAGCGCGTCAAGCGCTCGACCAGATCGATCGAGATCCACCGCGCTGAGCGATACGCGACCTGAAGAATCCCACGCCGGTCGTCTTTGAACGAGACAGGCACCGCGACGATCCCCACAATCCTTTCACGCACCACGCTGTCGTCGCCAATCTGATCGATGCGGGGATCAGCCAGGGCATTTTCGGAGAGAAATGGGCGGTGGGTCTCGAGCGCGAGTTGCGCGACTCCTCGGCTGATGCCGATCTGGCCTTCTTTGAGAGGATAGAGGGTGCCGGAGGCTCCGAGCGTCTCCAGCGAGCCGCCCGGACTCGACTCCGCGATCAACGCCGAGCAGTCGGCTTCAGC
>DATEAO010000280.1:0-2140 GCA_035288345.1 Candidatus Methylomirabilota bacterium
AGTACGTCTCACTCCTCGCTTCCTCGCCGCCTTGCATCTGGACCTTTTTGAACAGCCTGCGCGAGATTCCACTTGACCCGTTGTGATCAGTTGGTCAACACTCACTCAACGCAATGAAACGATCACGTCGAATCCTCTTGCCTGTGGCGCGCCCGTATAACTTCAGGCGCTCGGTCCTGTCGTATGGTTACTGGGAGCTGCCGCCATATCGGTGGAACCCGACCACCAACAGTCTGCAACGGGTCGAACGGCTGAATGGCCAGCTCTACCTCTTGGAGTTTCGCGAGGGGCCGCACCGGTCACCGCGGGAGACGACGGTCGCCCTCTCAGTGCGAGGGGACACGAACCCTCGCGCGATCTCCGAGCTGGTCGAGCGAAGCCGCGCCATGCTTCGTCTGGACGATGACCTGAGCGACTTCTACAGGCTCTGCCGCAGGGTCCCTTGGCTCAAGCGGGTCCCGACGCTCGGGGTGGGGAGGCTCATACGCGGGAGCAATCTCTGGGAGGACGTGACAAAAGCCATTACATGGACCAACACCACCTGGGCTCAAACCGTCAGGATGGCGCGCTGCCTCGCCACGCTCGGTGATCCGTGGGCAGGCATTCCAGGAGTTCACGCGTGGCCCACGCCCCGTCAGGTTTTGGATGCGGGGCTCGACTTTCTGACGAAGGAGGCCAAGCTCGGCTATCGAGCCCTCTCTTTCTTCCAGCTCGCGCGTGAGATCGAGGATGGAACCCGCAAGCTTGATCACCTTGATGCAACCTCTCACTCGCTCGACTCCGTGCTCCTTGCCAAAGAGCTGATGACAATCAGAGGCGTGGGTTCGACCTCAGCAGCGTATCTGCTCACCATGCTCGGACACTACGATCACTTGATCCTCGACAGTGCGACAATGAGCTTCCTGACCCGGGCCTTCTTTAAAGGGGAAGCGCCGACTCGAGCCAAGATCGAGCGCCACTTTGCGCCGCTGGGGCGCTGGCGCGGCCTCGGACTCTGGTTTGCGTTCAAACTCGGAGGGGGCCTCGACGGCCGCCTTCCGAACCTCCGTTGATTGCAGCGCGGGCACCCGGACTGTCGCGCGCCCGCGCTCGCGTGCAGTCAGAGCCTTGTGCTAGGGCTGGGCTTGCGGCGCGCTCGTGCCGGACACACGCTGGCAGTAGAGACAGATAGAAAAGCGTTGATCCCGATCGAGTAATTGTTCTAGGGAGGACACTATGGCTGCGGGTGAGGCTCCGATCAAGCAAGCCGTGAAGTGGATCGACGAGCAGCTCCAAGACGATCCGAAGGCAGATCGATTGAAGCTGGTGGACGAAGCAAGCCGACGTTTCGACCTGAACCCCCTCGACGCCGATTTTCTTCTTCGTCATCTGGCCAATCGCGACTGAACGGGGTTCGGGAATCGGGGTCCGGGGTCCCCACATCCCATTAATCCCGCAATCCCGAACCCTGAATCCCGATTTGCGCCCCCCTGGCGAATTCGCTATAATGGGCCAGTTTTTAATCGAAGACGGGCGGTGTCAGGAGTCCCTATGGACCTGGACGAGTGGCGTTCCAGGATCAACAAGATCGATCAGGAAATCCTCTCCCTCCTCAACCAGCGTGCTGAGGTCGCTCAGAAGATCGGCGAGGCCAAGCGCCAGCAAGGCCTCGAGTTCCACAATCCAGAACGCGAACAGGAGATCCTCGCTCGGATTCACCGGCTAAATCCCGGTCCGTTTCCCGCGTCCGGAATTGAAGCGGTCTGGCGCGAGATCCTTTCCGCGTGTCTGACCCTGGAGCAGCCCCTCCGCATCGCCTACCTGGGCCCGGCCGCCACCTACACCCATCAGGCGGCGATCGCGCGATTCGGCTCCTCCGCGCACTTCAGCCCGGTTCGGAGCATCCCTGAGGTGTTCGATGAGGTGGAGCGCTCTCGGGTCGATTACGGGGTTGTCCCGGTTGAAAACTCGACCGAAGGAGCGGTGAACCTCACCCTCGACCGCTTTCTCGACTCCACCGCCCTCATCTGCGGGGAGATCACTCTCGAGATCAGCCACCACCTGCTGACACCGGCGAACAATCTCAGTGATGTGAAGTCGGTCATCTCGCACCCTCAAGCCCTGGCCCAGTGCCGGCAGTGGCTCGCCGCTCATCTCCCCG
>DATEAO010000281.1:0-2586 GCA_035288345.1 Candidatus Methylomirabilota bacterium
CGTTCGCCGCAGCACTGGATCGCGTGCTGACGCGGCTACTCCGGCCCCGGTCGAGGGGCCTAAAGGTACCGGACACCTTTGGAGAGGTAATTGACTGATTTCCTTAGAGCGGATTTTCGATTCCTGGCGTGCCAGAAATCGGGAGAAAGATGAAGGGCTGGAAGGAGTCCGGTACCTTTTCCTAAGTGGATAAGTGTTGGACTCTGCGGTAGACTTTCCCACCAAGGGATTGCTGAGGCTGTCTTGCTATGCTGCAACGGCAAGCCGCAGCAGACTTAATAGTTAGGCTCAGGTCGTCACTCGATGAACGGAGCGGTGGCGAAGGTCGAACTTGTGGGCATTCGGCGGGGTCTGGATTGCGAGTAGGATGACGGGAGCACGCCCTTGACAGGCTTTAACGGGGAGGGTGATTAGGGTCCGATTGCAGTCGGGCACGTGAGGCGCAGTCGCGTTCGAGCGAGGACATGAATTGTTAAAGTCAAGACTTGACCCCGAGGCTCCTGAGGCTCTGCTCCCACCCGGCGTTCGATCGGGTCGGTTTAGGAGGTAGCAGTTATGCGGATTCGGCGAAGGTCTCCGGTGTTGTTGATGCTTGTCTGGATCGTACTGCTCCCCGGATGCGCTGGTCGAGTGGCTGAGCTCGACGGCTTGGAGCACGCGCTTGACGAGGTCGGCACCATCACGGTGAAAGAACCCGATGTATGGGGCGAGGCTCGCCTTACGAAACATCGGCAGGAGTTCGAAGAGCACCTCGGTAAGCGCGTAGGGACTTTCAAAGAGGTCATCTCTGCGCGCATCCGCCGTTCGGATGCCGCCTCCCTCACTGGTTCCGGGGCGGTCGCGGTGGGAGAGGTCTTTGCGCCGGGCGAGCCGAAGCCGGTAATCGATCGCCCTGACGTGACACTGAAAGGGCTTAGCCCCGGTGTGCCACCCGTCACCGCGCCGCGTGAAGAAGGCAAAACTCCGGGACCAGGGCTGGAGCCCAACGAGGGGCTCCGCCAGGAACAGAGCTACATCGGGGTCAACCAAGCCCTGAGGCGCATCAACGCCGGTGATGATGTAGGCCAACTGCCCGGCTACGCCGTCTACCTGCTGCGGTTTCCCATCTCGGTGATGCCCGGGTCCAGTACCAGGGCGGGCTACCGAGCCCAGGTGACCCTCAGCGTTCGGCCTGACGTCGCGCAAATCAACTACCTACTTTGGAACCGCCCCCAGGCCTTTCTCGCTGCCTTCGTCGAGGCGATAGTCGATGGTCTCTACAGGGAGCGCGCGGAGAAGGCGCGAATGCTCGTCAAGCGGGGGCCGACTCCGCCGGAGAAAGAGACCAAGAAGGCGCTCCGTGATCTTTTCGGAGCAGACGGATACCGGCTCAGCTTCTCCGTTCAGAAACCGCCCTTCGGGCCCGGTCCGCAAGAGGGTCGCTTTCGTCTGGCTTTGGCGGGGGTCGCCAAAGAGCTGATCGAGGCGGATGTGGACCGAGGCCGGATCGAGAGCGTCATTGAGGGTTTACTGGTGAAAAACCGTGAAGCGCTCGCCCGCGCTGCGGCAGATGCCCTGATCGAGGGGCGAACGAAGGATCCCAAGGCTTTCCGAGCCTTGCCTGATCAGCCGCATCGGCCCCTCGAGCTGAGCTTCCTGGAAGGCAATAGGCTGAACACGATCAGCATTGATTCTTCCAGGGTGGCGAACCTCGCCACACGTTTCCCGGCGAGGGAGGAGGAGTTGAAGGACAAGGACAAGCGGTTGGCCCTGAGCTCACAGATCACGAGTGAAATTGGTAAGCTCCTATCAGAACCGACGGTCATCGGGGCCGCCAAGGAACAGTACGTGAAGATCATCAGCGACCGGGAAGCGCAGATCCGGGCGATGTCCGGTGGCCGCTTCGATCCAGACGCCTTTCGAGAGGCCCTCTATGTCGAGTTTCACCCCGACCACGTGGTGCAGGTGTCCGTACTGAACGTTCCGTACCCCTTCCGCTTTTCGGATGCGGGCGAAAAAGAGCAGGTTAACGAGTTGCGCCGGGCTTTGGTCAGCGGCGAGGTCGAACGCGTGAGAAGCCTCGTCGCCCAGGCGGTCCATCAGCAGTACACGAAGACAAAGGACCCCCTACCCTCGCTCACCTCTGCCTGGATGAAAAGGATCGGGCCGCGGGTCAAGAAGTATCTCGACCGAGGTCTTCATGAGCCCCTGGTCGAAGGATTAAATAACGACGATGAGAAGTGGTTCACGCGAACATGCCCGGAAGATAAGAATTTGAAGGCGCAGATACTCTGCGTGTACGAACGGTTCAATCCTTTTGAATCTCGCAAGAATGGGTGGGGTTTTCCTCAGGATCATCCATCGGGGACAACATGGCTCTTCTTGGTGGAGATCCTCATGAGATCGCTGTACGAGTATGAGACTCCGATTCGCGCATTCGCGCTGGACCCGGTGCTCGAAGAGCAGAATGCCTTGGACCTCTTCAGCCGGCGCCGGGACCTTCAGCTCGCCATGGCTCTTGCGGTGGGCAGCGGGAAGATCACCGGAAAGGCTGCTGGCGACTTCATAAAGCGCTTCGAGCTAGATATGGACGCGATCGCCCTCAAC
>DATEAO010000282.1:0-2057 GCA_035288345.1 Candidatus Methylomirabilota bacterium
CCTCGACGATGGCGCCACCTGGCGGAAGGCCACGCTCAAAAAGGCGCTCGGCCCCTACACCTGGGTCCTCTGGGGGGGGTCCTGGACGCCGCCCCCCTCCGCCCAGAAGGATCGCGGGCTCGTCGTACAGGTCAGGGCGGCAGACGGGACCGGCGATATCCAGACGGCGCAGGTGACCAAGGTCTTGCCGGATGGCGCCTCCGGGTATCACATGATCCATCTCACTTTGTCCTGAAAAGCCCCGACGAGTCAGCCGTGACCTCTGAAGCCGCTGTTACACGGCCAAACGATCGCCGCCGATCTGCGGCACGCCGCGTCACAAAACCGACACCCGGCCTTTTCATCTCAGAGTGTGTCCTGCTCGGACTCCTCTGCGCAGCATTCCTCATCAGGCCCACCGCGGCCGCCGGTCCGACGCAGACGCTCCTCTCTCTCTTGGCCCAGATGGAAGCTAGCTACGCTCGGGTCAACGACTATACGGCCGTCTTCCGCAAGCAGGAACGGGTGGACGGAACGCTGCTGCCGGAGGAGACAACTTTCCTTAAGTTCCAGAAGCCGCTCAAAGTGTACATGAAATGGGTCGAGGACCCGTTCAAAGGAACGGAAGCGCTCTTCGTTGACGGGGATAACAACAAGCTCCTCGTCCATCGCGACGGCATCCTCGAATTCCCGACCGTCTCGCTGGACCCCAAAGGCGCGGTGGCCATGAAGGGGAATCGGCATCCGATCACCGAAGTTGGCTTTGGCCACCTGATCGACGGGCTGCAGCGCAACATCAAGACGGCGCTGCAGCATGGGGAGTTCCAACTCATCCGGCTGACCGAGGAGCCGTTTAGAGGAAGGGCCGCTACTGTTGTCGAGGCCAAGTTCACCCCGCGATCGGGGCGAACCCACTACGCGTCCCGGATGGTCTGCCACATCGACAAAGAACTGCTCCTTCCGATTGGAGCGGCCTTCTACGATGAGAAGGACGGGCTATTCGAACGGTATTCGTATTCGGATGTGCGGCTGAACGTCGGGCTCACATCCCTGGACTTTTCACGAGAGAACAAGGAGTATCGGTTCTGATGAGAGCCTTGCTTGACGCCCGGGCCCAGAGACACTTGAGGTAATCGGCGGCCCAACGCTTTTAGCGCGCACATGATCAGTATCATCATCCCCGCCAGGAACGAGAAGGCTCATCTCGGCGCGACACTGAATTATCTGCGGGAGCACGCCCCGCCTGCGATCGCGGAGTTCATCGTGGCCGAAGCGGGAAGCGTGGACTCCACGGCCGACGTTGCGCGACCCCCGGCCCCCGTGGTCCGGGGCAGCGATTGCACGCGAGCGGCGCTCATGAATGCCGGCGCACGGCTCGCTCGAGGCGACGTGCTCTTCTTCCTTCATGCCGATTCTTTCCCACCGCCTGACTTCTTGGAGCTAATTCGAGCGGCTCTCGCTGACCCCCGCGCCGTCGGTGGCGCGTTCGACCACCAGTTCATCGAACCGGTCTTCGGATTATGGCCGGTTTCGACCATCGACCGTATCCGCTTCAGGCTGACCAAGAACCACTACGGCGATCATGTGAGCGATCTTTTCGCTTGACACCCCTTGGCTGAAAACATACAAGAGGGATCATCCGTCACCGAGAACATCGCCGAGGCGCTACGCATCACGAGGAGAACGGAATGGCCTACGCATTGGGCCTGGGCCTGACAAACGAGTGCAACCTGAGCTGCGCCCACTGCTACCGGACGACCGACCGGGTGGACCGGCTGACGATCGCCGACGTCCGCACCGTCCTCGAGAGCCTCGAGATCAGCTCGGCCAACCTCGGGACCGGCGAGAACGGGATGCACCCTGAGTTCCTGCCGATCGTCGAACACCTGCTCGCCCAAGGGATCAAGACGACATTGACCTCGAATGGCTATTCGGTGCAGCGCCTCCCCGATGCCGTCTTGAGCAGCCTTCGCGAGGTCGAGTTCTCGTTCGACTTCCCGACGCCTGAGGAACAGGACGCATTTCGTGGCAACGGGGCGTGGGATCTGGCGATGGATTCACTCCGGCGCGCCAAACGC
>DATEAO010000283.1:0-6907 GCA_035288345.1 Candidatus Methylomirabilota bacterium
GCGAGCCGCCGCAACCTTCGTGATGTCATTAGAGACCACGCTGTTGACGTCAATTGTGAGGGCGTCAGAGCCCGTGAAGAAACTGTTGAGTCCAATCGCAAGCAGCGTGTCTGAACTGTCGTTGGCGAAGGCAAACGTGAACCCCGCGCCCGCTGTCACCGTGAGGAGACCGCCAGCGATCGAGGCGGTCAGATTCGGGTCCGCATCGATCGCGAGACGCACGTCGTCGAGCGTGGTCAAGCCAGCCGTGATCGGAACATTGATCGTCGAAACGACCGCCCCGGTTGCGTCATGGACAATCACGTCAAACGACCCGGTGACCGGCGTGAACGGAAGACCGGCTGCGGTCAGCGGGACGAGCGCGCCCGATACCGCATTAGTGCTGGTCGCGCTGGAGTACCCCGTGAGCCCCGCTCCGTTGGCGTGGACGCGGTTCACTTCTTCAATGATCTCCCGAGCCAGGCTGTCGAGGTCGGTGACGGCCTGCTTGACAGGCCCGGTGGCGGAGTTCCGCGCGTTCAGGAGCGATGAGACTTCCCCACTCTGAGGGGTGACCGCCACCGAACCGGCTGAGACGTCTACGGTATCGGTCACAAGGTTGGTGACAGCCGTGAGCTGAGTAGCGAGCGTCCCATCCACCAGCAGCACGCCGCTCCCAGCCAGCGCGACCTGCACGGTGCCGTCGGTTCGGTCGAGCACCGTGACCCCGACCAACTGCCCGAGCTTGTTAACCAGAAGGTCCCGCTGGTCCATGAGATCATTCGGATCATTCTGATCGCCGACCTGGGCGATCCGCTGGTTCAGTGTTGCGATCTCATCAATCAAGCTGTTCGCGTCCCTGAGCTTCACGTCAATCTCGTCCTCGAGGTCCGACTTCACCTGGTCGAGCCTGCCCCGGAGCTGGCGGAAGCTGAGAGCGAGCGAAGTCCCCTGCTGAACCACAGCGACCCGCGTGGCGCTCTCGGTGGGATGAATCGCGAGATCGTGAAGGCTCTGGAAGAACTGATCGAGGAGAGTCCCAAGGCTCCCACCTCCCTGCGGCTCGTTGAAGATCGCCTCGATCTTCTTGAGCACCGTCTCTTGTGCTTGGTTTCTTCCGAGAGCCTGTTGCTCGCCCAAAAGCTGAAAGTCGATGAATCGGTCGCGGATCCGCCGGACCGCCGCAACATCTACTCCCGCTCCCAATGTGAACGGGGGTGAAGAGATGGAGAGCGGGGTGAGTTCGGCGCGCTGGCGGGAAAAACCCGGCGTGTTGACGTTGGAGACGTTGTGACCCGTGATCTGCTGGGCAAGCTGGTGGGCGAGAAGCGCCCGCTTGGCGATCTCGAGGGAGCTGAAAATCGTTGTCACCCCGCTAGCGGGGCGTCACACGCGGTGGTCGAAAGCCCGAATCGGAATGCCGATGCCGTGGAGCTTTCCGGTTGGCTCGTAGGTCGGCGGCTGAGTGACAAGCGTGCTCATGAGCGAGAGCGCTCCGCGAATGTGCGCGAGCGCGCGCTCGAGAAGAAAGCCGTTTCGGCGATTGGCCTGAAGGAGCTTGCCCATCAAATCGCTCAGCTCTCCCTGCAGCGCCTTGAGGCCCGGGGCATATTCATCAGGACCGAGCTCGACCAGCGCGCTCAGCGTCAATCTCTCTACCGGCACGCCAAAGAGCACGGCCAATCGAGCCATCAATGTTGCTCGCGCCTCTTCCAACACTCGAAGCTCGAGCGCGAGAGTTTCCTTCTGCTTGGTAATCTCTTGGACGGCCTCGGTCTTGCCCTGAAGAACAGCCGACTCCTCAGCGCTGAGGAAATCGAGGAGCTTGCGGTACTCTGAAGCTTCCTGGGAGAGGAGTGCGATTAAATCTTGTAGGTGCTCATCCATCGCGTCCGGCTACTGGTTGGAGAAGAGATCCTTGAAGAGCCCTTCGGCCAGCATCCGCTCCGCGATCTGCTCCGGGTCCACCTGACGCTCGCCGGATTTCAGCTCGGCCTTGATCTGCCGAACTTTCTCCTGCCGAACATCCGAAACCTGCTGAAGGAGCTCGCGTGCCTTTTGAAAATCCTGGCCCGTCTGCGAGAGCGTGACCTCATCGCCACGGGGCGCGGCTGGCCGCCGCTTGGTCTCCGCGGCCTCCGGCTGAGTGCTACTGCGAATCTGGCTGATCCGGCTCAGCTGGCCATCGGGTACCCGCTTGTCATCAGGAATCTTCACCACCGCGTCTCCTTTCAGAGAAGGTTGCTTAGTGAATCGGCACCTCTTGGCACCAACTTTAAGCATTTCTCACGAAAGGGACGCCCTGCCTTTCACCTCCCTTCGTTTCTGGGGGAGAAACCCCCCAGGGGGATCCCCCGTCCCGGTTCACGGGACGGGGGTAATTTCTGGCGGTTAGTGCTAAGTTCTCGATAAATAACGTCAGCCAACCCGATTCCTTTCGATGTGGCGAGGGAGCGCGCGATCTCCTCGTCGAACATTTGGCGGTAGAGATCATGACCGGCCCCTTGGGGAAGGACCCCGCCCTCCGGGACCGATTTCTTCATAGACTTCATCATAAAACTCAAGAAGATAGCCTCGAACTCTTGCGAAATCTTGCGAAGTTTCTTCTCTTCTTCACGCCCTGGCCGAAGAGCTTCCTGCTGCTTAGCGGCCTGGATTGGCCCCAGCTCCATCTCACATAATCTCCAGTTCGGCCTGGAGCGCCCCGGCCTGCTTGATCGCTTGAAGAATCGCAATCAGGTCTCGAGGGGTCGCCCCAATCGCGTTCAGCGCCCTCACCACCTCGCCGATCGATGTCCCTTCGGGAAGCAGCGCCACGTTCGCTTTCTCCTCCTTCACCGTGGTTTCGGTCTGAGGCACGACCACGGTGGCGCTTCCCGGCGGAGCGAATGGCGGTGGCTGGGAGACCGCGAATTCTGACTTGATGTGGATCGAGAGATTCCCGTGAGCAACCGCGATCGACCGGATCTTCACCTGATCTCCCATGATGACTGTGCCTGTGCGCTCGTTGATGACCACCTTGGCAGGCGGAGGATCCGTGTTGAGCCGGCTATTCTCTACTCGCGCAATAAACTCTACCAGTCGGCCCTGGTACGCAGGAGGCACCATGACTCTCACCGTCCCCGCGTCAACCGCGCGACCGAGATCGCTGCCGAGCGTTTTATTGACCGCCTGGGCGAGCCGGGCCGCGGTGGTGAAGTCGGGTTGGGTCAGCGTGACCGTCACTGTGGACGGGTCCAATGCCATCGGCACCTCACGCTCAACGATGGCGCCATTCGGAACACGTCCCACAGTCGGATGGTTCTTCTGGACGGTTTCGGCTGTGCCTGGAGCAATAAACTGAAATCCCCCGGTTGACAGCGGGCCCTGAGCCACCGCGTAGACCTTTCGGTCCGGCCCTTCAAGGGGGGTCAGGAAGAGCGTGCCGCCCTGGAGGCTCGTCGCGTCACCCAGGGAAGAAACGATCACGTCAATGGTGGACCCGGGCTTTGCAAACGGGGGGAGCTTTGCCGTCACGATCACAGCCGCCGCGTTCTTCGGCGACAGCTTCTCTCTCGGGACCGTGATCCCCATTCTGAGGAGCATGCTGGCAATCGTCTGTGGCGTGAACGGGCTTGCGCCTGACTTATCGCCGGTCCCGTTCAATCCCACCACAAGCCCGTACCCGAAGAGCTCGTTCTCCCGGACACCCTGGATCCGCGCCATGTCCTTCACCCTGACCTCGGCCTGTGAAGGCAAAATCGGAAGGAAGGTCAGTGCGGCAAAGAGCAAGACAGAAATCCGCTCGATGTGCATTGTCATAGCCTTCATGCCGACCCCGAACCCCGAACCCCGAGCCCCGTCATTAGAATAGCCAGAGCCAATCCAACAGCCTGTTGAGAATTCCTGGGCGCTGTTTTTCAGCCAGGACGCCACTGCCTTCCATTCTGATCTCGGCATCGGCGATCTGAGTGGACTTTACGGTGTTGTCCGGCGTGACATCTTCACTTCGCACCAGGCCGCTGAGCACTAGAAACTGCACTTCATCGTTGACCGCCACCGCGCGGCGCCCCTCGATCAGCATCGCGCCGTTCTCCAGCACCTTCACCACCCGCGCCGAGATCTGAGCGGTTACTTTATCCGACCGGTTGATGTCGCCCTTCCCCTCGAAGTTCGATTTGGCGTCGAAATCCAGCTTGAACACCTTTTTCAGAACCTTCTCCAAGCCCATGAATTTTGGGAACTCGTTGAGGCCTGCTTCGACCGAGCTGTCCTTAGACGTCTTGGTTTGGGCCGACCGCTCGGACTTGGAGTCCTCGAGAATCAAGATTGTCAGAATGTCGTTGACCTGCCGCGCCCTTACGTCCGGGTACAGGCTTCTCGCCTGATCGGTCCAGAGGGACTGCGCCGAGAGTGCAATCGGGGAAGAGACCAGGAACACAATCACCAGCCATCGCCAACGCATCATCATCGTCATCCTCAAAACGGAATTTTCACTTGCCGCTCGCCTTCAACGCGGCCATAGAGCTCTTTTTTTGACGAGAGGTTCATCACCCGGATGAGCTGCCCTCGCTGCCCCTCTTCCTTTGCCTGGCCTCGCGCGGTGACCACGACACCATCCCCTTCCACAATCAGCGTTACGATCTCCCCGCGCTTGACCAATGCGGGAAGCTGAACCAGCTTGGTGGACAGCGCTTCACCGCCTCTGATCTCGCGGCTCGCCAGAAAGCCGATCGCCTCCTCGACTCGGTCAAGCGGCCCTGCGGGGAGCCCGCTGACAAGCCGCTTCTCGATTCGAAGGTCTTCAGGAGTGATCGCGGCAAGCCGTCGGATCGGGCGAGCCGCAACGACCACTTGCTGATACCGGTCCACGCGCATCGCCAACGGCACGACCGCCTTCACGTTCCCATCGACCGAAAGCTCGACGACCACGGGCACCACCTGATTGACCTCGCCCCGGAGAATCGGCGTGAGTGTCAGCCGCCCGGCTGGGAGGATTTGCTCTTGGGGCATCTGAAGCGGGGTGATGACCACCATGTCGTCCGCCTGAAGCTGCTTCTTGAGCAGCCGCTGGGCCGCATCCACGATCGCCTCCGACGAGACAGTTTGCGCGCCACGCATCGCGGCGTTCCCCTCAGCTCCGGCCGCGACATCGGAGGCCACGAGCAGCACGAAGAGCGTCGCGATGATCCAGAAGAGAAACCATTCAATCCAGCGCCGGCTCTCGTCCATTTATCGCCTGATGTTGTTCGCGGTGTTGAGCATGTCATCCGCGGCCTGAATCGCTTTCGAGTTCACTTCATACGCGCGCTGCGCGACGATCAGGTTCACCATCTCTTCGACCACCTTGACGTTGGACATTTCGAGAAACCCTTGAGAGAGCGTCCCGAAGCCGTTCAAGCCAGGCTGACCCGTAATCGGATCGCCCGACGCCCCCGTCGGAGCGAAGAGGTTTCGACCTGTTGCCAGGAGGCCCGCCGGATTCACGAAGCGGGCCAGTTCAATCGTCCCGATCTGTTGAGGCGCGGCCTGCCCGGCCAGGATGACAGAGACCGTACCATCGGTTCCGAAGGAAATCTCCTGGGCGTCCTGAGGGATCGTGATCTCGGGCTGGAGGATCATGCCCTCGGAGGTCACGATTCGTCCGGTGCTGTCCTTCTTGAAGGCGCCGGATCGCGTGTACGCAAGCGTGCCATCCGGGCGGCTCACCTGAAACAAACCCTCGCCCTCGATCACGAGATCGAGCGGGTTTTCAGTCTGCTGGAAATCACCCTGGAGAAAAATCTTCTGTGTTGCAGCTGGCCGGGTCCCCATGCCGACCTGCAATCCGGTCGGGAGCTGGGCCCCCTCAGCCGCGCTCGCGCCTGCGGGGCGCAGGGATTGATAGATCAGATCCTGAAAATCAATCCGGGTCCGCTTGAAGCCGCTGGTGTTGACGTTGGCGAGGTTGTTGGCGATGGTATCCAGGTTGAGTTGCTGGGCCTGCATCCCGGTCCCCGCCGTGTACAGTGCGCGAATCATCCTCTGGCTCCTTCTATTTCACATTCCTCTTAGGCGCGACCGAGTTCGTTGGAGGCCTGCTTCACGGTCTCGTCCAAGGACTGGATCATTTTCTGATAGGTCTCAAATCTCCTGAGCGTGTCGATCAGGGTGATCATGGACTCCACCACCCCGACGTTCGAGCTTTCGAGATGTCCCCCCACCACCGCGCCCCGAATTTCCTGAGGCACCACGGCGGGGTCAGAGGGGCGGAAGAGCTGCTGCGCTTCTTTCGTGAGCTCGTATGGACGCGGGAAATCAACAATCCGAAGCGTTCCCACGACCTGGCCGTTCTCGCTGATCTGTCCCTGGCTGTTGACGCCCACCAGGCCTTGCCGGAGCTGAATGGGCCCGCCCTGCCCGAGCACACGATGGCCACTCGGCGTGACGAGGAACCCTTCACGGTCAACCGTGAAGTTGCCGGCCCGTGTGTATCGCTCACCGTCCGGTGTATCGATAACGAAAAAGCCGGGACCGGTCAACGCGGCATCGAGGGGCCGCTCCGTGTTCCGGATGTAGCCTTGAGCGTAGTCGGTGAATTGGCGAGCCACTCTCACGTTGGACGGCGGAAAGGTCTGGGGAAAGAAGACTGGGAGTGTGAGGTCCGGCCCTGGAGTGAGGGGTTCCACGAGGATCTGGTCAGCCTTGAAGCCCGGGGTGTCACTGTTCGCCAGGTTGTTGGCCAGGATCTCATAGCGCGCCACTTGGGTCACCATCCCGGACGCGAGCGTGTACAGGCCACTGATCATTCTTTTTCCCCCATGGTGAATCGAGCGTTTGTGCTGCGCTCTAGTGGGGGAACCGAGCAAATGCGGTGCCAGACAGTGGGCGGCGATGAACGCCGCAAATTCAGCGGCTTAGATCGCGCTTACGACGCCCAGAACAACGAGCCAATAGGAAAGTTTTGCCC
>DATEAO010000284.1:0-2018 GCA_035288345.1 Candidatus Methylomirabilota bacterium
TATCAAGCCTATGAGCGCGTTTACCGAGTCCGTCGTCGAGAAAGCCGCGCTGGCGTGGTTGGAAACGCTCGGCTACTCGGTCGTGCACGGTCCGGTGATTGCGCCGGGCAAGCGTACTGTCGAGCAAGCGTACAGGGGGAAACATGACCGAACTTAAGACCTGCTTCAAAAAGGTGGACTACGACCTCGGTGGCTTGCTCCACTATATAGAGATTGGAGACATCGGGTTACCGGACATCCAGCGGCCGTTCGTCTGGTCGAATGCGAAGGTTCGCGATCTCTTCGACTCGATGTATCGCGGGTTCCCGGTGGGATATCTGTTGTTCTGGGGGAACGCCACCGGGAATGGGGCGAAACAGATCGGTTTGGACGGAAAGCAGCACACGGTGCCGTCACTCCTCATTGTTGACGGTCAGCAACGGCTGACCTCACTCTTCGCCGTGTTCCGTGGGAAGAAAGTGCTGGATGAGGACTACCGGGAGCGACAGATCGAGGTGGCATTCTGGCCGCGGGACGGCAAGTTCGACGTGGCGGACGCGGCTATCAGGCGCGACCCAGAGTGGATCGCGAATATCTCCGACATCTGGGCATCGGGAAAGCCCAGCTACCAGATGGTCAAAGGCTTCCTAAAACAGCTCGAAGCCAAGGGGTCACTGAGTGCGGAGAACGAAGAGCGGATCGCGCACAACCTCGATCGCCTATTCGACCTCCAGAAGTATCCGTTCACAGCGCTGGAAATCGCGCCCACAGTGGACGAGGAGCAGGTGGCCGACATCTTCGTGCGCATCAACAGCGAGGGGGTCCGGCTGAACCAGGCGGATTTCATCCTGACCCTCATGTCCGTGTTCTGGGACGAGGGGCGCATGGCGCTGGAGTCGTTCTGCCGACAGTCACGCAAAGCACCGGACGCATCCGCGCCGGCCTCGCCTTTCAATCACTTCATTCAGCCGGACCCAGACCAACTTCTACGTGTGGCCGTCGCATTGGGGTTTACGCGTGGGCGGCTCAAGAGCGTGTACCAGGTGCTTCGCGGCAAGGACTTAGAGACGGGTGAGTTCTCTAGCGAACGGCGGGACGTCCAGTTCAAGGTGCTTCAGGACGCGCAGGCCGATGTGCTCAACCTGACTGACTGGCACCAGTTTCTGTCCTGCTTGATCGGGGCGGGTTTCCGCAGCGCAGAGATGATCTCCTCGCAGAACGCCCTGCTGTACGCCTATGCGTTTTATCTTATCGGGCGGAAACGCTTCGCACTGGTGGAGCACAGGCTCCAAAAGTTGATCGGGCGGTGGTTCTTCGCGTCGAGTTTGACCGGGCGGTACACGGGGTCGCCGGAAACTGTGATGGATGGGGACCTGAATCGTCTGAAGGAAGCCAAGGACGGGGAGTCGTTTGCAAGCATTCTCGAAGAGATGATGGCTAACGAGCTGACTAACGACTTCTGGACAGTGACCTTGCCTGCCAACCTGGATAGTTCCTCAGCGCGGAATCCGGAGTTGTTCGCATACGTCGCAGCGCAGAACCGCCTCGGGGCGCCTGTCCTGTTCTCGCACAAGAAGGTTCAGGACCTACTCGACCCCGCCATCAAAACCAAGAAGAAAGCGCTGGAACGGCATCACCTGTATCCGCGCGCCTGGTTGGAGAGCCAGGGGGTGGAGGACCTAAAGAAGATAAATCAGTTGGCGAACTTCGCATTGCTGGAGTGGCCGGAGAACCTCGACATCAGTGACGCGCCACCGGCGGATTACGTGCCGAAGATTCGCAAGCGCTTCCCCGCTGACGAGTGGGCGCGGATGCATGAGTATCATGCTATGCCTGAGAACTGGCACGAGATGCCCTATGAAACGTTCCTTCAGGAACGCCGAAAGCTGATGGCGGGCATTACCCGGCGTGGCTTCGAGACGTTGAAATAAGGCTGTCTCGTGAGCGCCTTCTCTGAATCCATCGTCGAAGACGCACCGCTCGCGCGGCTCGAAAGCCTCGGCTGGCGGGTCATGCACGGCCTCGAGATCACGCCCGGC
>DATEAO010000285.1:0-20677 GCA_035288345.1 Candidatus Methylomirabilota bacterium
GCGGGAGGAGAATCGCCACGCCATTCGCGCCGCCGAGGCCGGGCAGCACACCGATGATCGTACCGAGGACGATGCCGACCAAAGCAACGAAGATGTTCGTCGGCGTGATGGCGATGTGAAAGCCTAGGAGCAGGTTCTCGATCCCCATGGAAACTAGACTAGCGCTCAGCCTTCAGCTGTCAGCGGTCGGCTCGGACGCGACACTCATTTCATTCATATGCCGAATGCTGATGGCTGATCACTGATAGCTTTAAAAGCCGAGCCAGCTTTCCAACGGACCCTTGGGCATGGGCACGAGGAACCACCGCTCGAAAATGAAGAACGTCGCGACAGGCACACCGAGTGCCAGCGCGACGACCGCCCGCCACGAGTGTTGCCCGGCCCATCGCATGTAGAAGCCGAGATAGAGGCCGGAGGCCACGTACAGACCGACGAACTGCATGAGGACGACCGTTGCCGTGGCCGGCCAGAGCACCTTGAGGACCGGCCCCAACTGTTTCCGGGTAACGAACGGCCTGCGCGGGGCCCGCCACAGCGATTGGACGCCGATCGCGATGCAGACGACGATCATGATCGCAGCCAGCCAGAACGGGAAGAAACCGCTCTTCGGGCCGTCCGTGCCCCACCCGATTCCGAGCCGGACGACGGCGTCGTAGACCACGACGCCGCCCAGCAGCATCAACACCGCGACGGTGATGAGATCGGCGGAGCGCATCCTTACTTGAGCAGGCCGCCCTTTGTCATCAGATCCTTATGGAGTTGCTCGGCCCCTTCGAGCCACTTCACGTACTCGGCGCCGGTCGCGAACGCCGGCTTGAGCGCGCCCTTGGACAGATAGTCCTTGAACTCGGGGGTGTCGTTGACCTTCCGGAGAAAGTCGATGTACCAGTCGACCGCTTCCTTCGGCATATTGGGTGCCCCGAAGATCCCGCGGAGCATGTTGTACTGGATGTCAATGCCAAGGGCCTCCTTGACCGTCGGGATCTCCTTCCAATCAGGATCGGGGATCCGTTCGGGGTCGAAGACGGCGAGCGGCCTCACACGGCCGGCCTTCCAGTTGCTGACGCACTCGATCGGATTGTTGACGGTGGAGTCCACGTGCTTGCCGACCAAGTTCACGCACACCTCGCCGCCGCCTTTGAACGGCACGTACGTGAACTTGACGCCCAGCGCTTGCTCGACCTGGATCGTGATGATCTGGTCCTCCTGGGCTGACCCGGTTCCTCCCATCTTCATCCGGTCGCCACCCGACCGTTCTTTGACCACGGCGATGTACTCCTTCGCGGTCTTGTACGGCGTTTCGGCGTTGACCCAGAGGATGAACCGGTCAAGCGCGATGCGGGAAATGGGCGTCAGGTCTTTCCAGTTGAACGGCACACCGGTGTGGAGCGGGGTCGTGAAGAGGTTCGAGAGCGTGATGATGATCGTGTGGGAATCGCCGGCCTTGCTCTTGACGTGCAGGAAGCCTTCTGCGCCTGCCCCGCCCGCCTTATTGACAACGACAATAGGACGCGGGGTGAGCTTATGCTTCTCAGCAAGCCCGGCGATCAGCCTGGCCATCTGGTCAGCGCCGCCGCCCGTCCCGGCAGGAATTACAAACTCGATCGGCTTGGTCGGCTCCCAGGCCTGGGCCTGAGGAATCACTCCCAGCAGCACAGCGACGCAGGCGATGGAGAAAACGGTTAGAGCCCAAGTCACTCGTTGAGTCATGGCTAGCCCCCCTTGTTTAGAGTTCCCTCTGCGCGGCGTGAGGCGCCGATCGGGACGAGTTCAGATCGACATGATACCTGAAGGTCAGGGTTTTGTAGAGAGCAAAAGGGCCAGGTCCCTGAGTTGACTATGTCGAGGACCTGGCCCGGCTCAATTAAGCAGACAGCTCCTTATTTTGCCTGGTCCGCCCTCTGTTCTTTCCGAAACGGGACCACCCCGGGGATCTCCCACTTCTCCCACATCTCGTTCACCTTCGCCTGGAAGTACTCCAGATCCTCTTCGATAAAGTGGGCAAAGCGCCCCTGCTTGAGGAGATACTCGCGCACGGGCTTGCGCTTCCGACCATCCACGATCGCCTTTGTCTTCCCGTAGTGCTTCACCACGCCGTCCTCGACCTCATAGAGCGGGAAGATCCCGGTCTCGATCGCAAGCTCACCCAGCTCGTGGGAGAGCATGGGGTCGTAGTCCCACCCCTTTGGGCACGGATCGAGCGAGTGAATGAAGGTCGGGCCGCCGATTGTGAGCGCCTTCCTGACCTTGTTCATCATCTCCACCGCGTATGACGCACACACGGTCGCCACGTACCGGCACTCAGGATGGCCAGCCGCGAGCATCCCCGCGGTGTTCTTCTTCCAGCGCTTGTGGATGATCCGGTGCACTTTCCCGGGCGGGCTGAACGTGGTGTTGGCTCCATACGGCGTCGAGCCGGAGAGCTGGATGTCGGTATTGGCATACGACTCGTTGTCGTAGAGCAGGATGAGCGAGTTGTACTCCTTGTGGGTGAGTGTGGCCGAGATCGCGCCCAGTCCCATGTCCGCGCCACCGCCATCGCCGCAGAACGCGATCACGTTGATCGGCTCTGCTTTCATCTTCCCCTTCTTCATGAGCGCCTTCAGCCCTGCGGCGGTCCCGAGCGCTGCGGAGCCTGACGAGCCAAGCTGAGTGTGCATCCAGGGCACCACCCAGGGCGTGGTGTAGTACGTGGTGTTCGCCACATACATGCAGCCGGTCGAGCCGAGCACGATCGTGCGCGGGCCAGCGGCCTTCACCATCAGCTTCATCACGAGGGCTGACTCACACCCCTGACAGGTGCGGTGCCCCGAGGTGAAGTACTCCTCGATCGTGACCTTCTTGACACCTTTGAAAGGCTCGAGAATCTGGGTTACGTTTGTAAAGGTCGTCGCATCAGCCATGATGGCCTCCTTCTAGCACCGTGCCGATAAGCGTCGCATCTCTTCGTTCTCGATCGTCGGAACCCCTCAACGTATACCGCATACGCCCCCGGGTTCCTCCTCCCTCGGGCCTCGATCTGCTCGCTTCTCGGGACGGCGCGAGCGTAGCGTCAAAACCAAAGTCTGACAGAAACGTGCAGACCTTGGGCGAGCAAGACATCTAGTGCCGGGGTCCGGGGCTCAGGATCTAATTGCGAACCCCGAAGCTCGACCCCGAACCCCGAATCCGCTGCTATTCTCGAACTCCAAGCCAGTGGGTTTTCCAGTCGGATTGCCCGGACTTTGCAGCCGCGTAACACATCTCCGTGGCCTTATAGACATCTTCAAGCATGACCTCGCGGCCGCCCAGGCCGCAGATGAACGACAGGAGCGGGGGCCGCGTCTCAGAGTTGTAAAGCGAAGCCCGAATCTCATTTGCAGCCACACCCGAGTTGAAGGGCGAGCCGAACGAGTAGTCACGGTCGACCACACCAATCGCCTTTGCCTTCGAAAGTGCCTTGACCAGCCGCTCAGTCGGGAATGGGCGGAACCAGCGGAGTCGAATCAAGCCGACCTTTTTCCCCTCACTCCGCATCTTTCTGATCCCAACCTTCATGGGAAGGGAGATGGTGCCCATTCCAACCATGATGATCTCAGCGTCCTCGGTCATGTACTCCTCGAACCACGGGTTCTCAGGGCCTCGGCCGAAGATCTTTCGGAAGTCCGCGTAGGCCTCCTCGATCACGCCAACCGACCGCTTCATCGCTTCGTCGTTCTGGCGCCGGATCTCGATCACCCAGTCCTCGTTGGCCTGAGGCGCGACCGTGATCGGGTTGTCCGGGTGGAGTAAAAGCTCGCCGCGATCATAGGGAGGAAGGAACTTCTGCACCTTCCACTTGGGCGGCACCATGGTCAGCGCCTGAGAATGCGTCAGGAACGCGCCGTCCGCGGACATCGCGATGGGAAGCAGTACAAGGCGGTCTTCGGCGATGCGATACGCCAGGAGCGTGGTGTCGAGCATCTCTTGAGCGGTGTCCACCCAGACCAGCATCCACCCAAGGTCCCGGACAACAAGCGCGTCATTGTGCTCGACGCCGAAGGCGCCCGGGTCATCCAAGGCGCGGTTGCCGACCATGGCCACCATAGGCACGCGAAGCGGCGGGGTAACGGTCAGGCACTCCATTGCGTACATCCAGCCGACTCCCGAGGAGCCGCAGAAGACCCGCGCCCCAACTGTAGACGCGTGCTTTACGATCTCGAACTGGCTGTGCTCCCCCTCGGCCACGATGTACTCGGCCACGAGCTGACCGTTGGCGATCTTTTTCGCGATCGCCTGCATGACAGTGTCGTAAGGGCGAATAGGGTACGCGGTGACCACATCGATATCAGCGAGCGTGAGCGCCTCAGCGGTCGCCTCGCTCCCCGAAATCAACATCTCCTTGTCTTGTTCGTCTGCTGCGGCCGGAGCCGCCTTTGTCATCACTGCCATATATCAATCTCCTTCTTGATGAGATCGAGACGGGCGCGGGCGGGCCCTTGGCACCGACGGCGTCAAGGGCCGGGTGCCCGCGCCGTAATCAGCTCAGACTGTTTTGTGATCCGCATTCTCTCCGGGAATCCCTGCGGTGATCTCAGCGCCGCCCAGATCCAGGTCGGCCTTCAGCTCTTCCTCGTACTGGCCGCGGAAGCGGAAGCCATGCGACCGGACGACGTGTTTTTTGTCGTTGATCTTGAAGCCGAGCCAGGCTGTGTACGTCTCTTTGTTGTCGCGCCACATCTCCCATTGGCTCTTGTTGTCGTCAAACGCGGCCTCGTTCACCATCGTGATGCAGTTCTCCACCGGGCACACTGCCTCGCAGACCCCGCACCCACAGCACGCCTCCATGTTGGCGTCGTAGAGCCCTTCTGGGGTCACGTCAAAGCAGGAATCGGGACACTGGATCCAGCAGAGCGTACACTTCACGCACTTGTCGAAGTCGATCACAGGTCGCATGGTGCGGGTCGTGAACTTCTTGAAATAGGGGTTCCGCTCAGGCCGGTATCCTTCACCTCCCTCGATCGGCTTGCCGACCGGGATCGCCGGAATCGTGACCCCTTCCCGCATCTCCCACCACTTCGGCTTCTCGAACGAGTACGGGATCTCACGGTCCCCCTCGGTGATCTTGACCAGGCGCGACTGCAAGCGCTCATAAGCCCTCTTCGCAGACTCCACCTTTAGATCCGAGCCCCACTCCATCTCGGAAATCGCCTTGCAGACAGTGTCAATCGTCAAGAACTTCGGGGCGATCTTGGCGAGTGCGCCAAGGATCCTGACCTCTGTGTGATCCTCCTTGTAGACCCAAAGGCCGGAGAACGAGGCCTTGGCGGGGATGATCGAGAGGTAATAGGGTGAGTCTTTCTTATGAATATCCTTGATCAGTTCGTCGGCGGACTGCGTGGAAGTGACAAGCACGTGGCCATTCGGCAGGGTGAGCCGGTTGATCGGCTGAAGCCCGTACCAAGCCCAGGACTCTACCCCTTTACAGAGGGTGTCGTCAACGCAGATGGTGACGTCCACCTCTTTGGGCTCATAGCGGGCCATGTTCTGCTCAAGCTCTTCTACGGAATCGGCAACGATCGCAAAGTCTTTGGCGGGAATGCCGTTTCGCTGAGGGCTGTCGCCGTAACGGCCAAACGCGATCCCCCACCGCCCGGCCCTTCGGGCGGAAAGCACAATGCCTCTGGTGATTCGGGCCGCCAGATTCTTCTGAAAGATCCCCCGGTACACGACCTCACAGGTGAAGTGAGCCATCTATCCCTCCTAGTTCCTTAAGGGGGGCGGGCCCCCCCTTTCCACGCCAAGCGAATCCGTGCGGGAGCGCGGGCGGGCGTGAGCCCGGGCGCCAGCCCAGCAATCAGGAAGTAGAATTGGTCGGCTGGTCCTACCACATAATCAATACGGCGCCCCAAGGTTGTCAAGGGGAAAAATAGCAGACCAGGGACCCCACCGCTCACCGCGTCGGCAGATGTTTCCAGCGTGATAGGAAACGGGCAAAGACGCGCGCTACACCGCGCCTTCCCCGATCCGCCGTGGCTTATAAGGCAGGCTGCTCAAAAAGGTCCAGGTGCAAGGCGGCGAGGAAGCGAGGAGTGAGGCGTACTTGGTTGTACGTTGCAACGACGAGCGACCAATTCTCCGTTCGAGCGCGGGCTTCGCTCGCGCAAGCTTCGGGGGGAGATTAGGAAGGGGGCGTACCCCCATCCGAGGAAAGTCAACGCCGCAGATGGGCCTTTTTCAACAGCCTGTTTAATCCACCGATATACCGCGCCAATGCCGACAAACTGAGCGGAGGCCGCACGGTCGGCATCCCACCGGGTCGCGCTTGCCGGGGCAATCGCCGGACATCCGTTTGTGACAGAGCGCGAAGTCGTACTTGACCGGATCATCGGGGTCGAGCAGCCGGAGCGACTCGGTGATCTGTTTCGCCATTCTCGAGGTGTGAGAGCGGAGCCGTGTGAGACCGATCGCGCGGCTCATGTTAGCGATGTGGGTGTCGAGCGGGATGATGAGCTTTGCCGGCGAAACCTCGGGCCAAAGCGCGAAATCAAGATGGTCTCTGCGCACCATCCATCGAAGAAAAAGATGGAGGCGCTTACACGGCCCGCCCGTTGATGGCTTCGGGAAAAGGTGCCGAAATCCCCGAGAAAGCCGGCCACCAGGGAACACCGGACTCAGATCCTGTTCGAGAATGCCTTGAACGAATTGCTCCAGCGCAGGTGAAACGTCGCGATCACTTTCGGAGTAGCCTTTAAGGAAATACGCGCGCAGCGAGCCGTGCGCGGCGAGAATCCGCTGAACCGCGAGACAGAATGCCGCAATGTCTCTGGGCCGGTTAAACCGATAGCGAAAATGACTGAAGCGCCGGCCATCAGTCTTCGGATCGAAGCCCTCGATGAATGCGGCGGGGTGAGGCCCCATCACGTGAAAGACCTTCTCAAGCTCGCGCGAAAAGAGCTCCACGCGACCGTAGGCCAGACAGGCCGTGAGCAATGCCACTACCTCACGGTCCCCGGGCTCCGGGTAACGGAGCGGAAACTGGATCGCGTCGCGCTGGATCCGTCCAGCGTAATCAAACTCCCGATAGAGCCGCTCCAGCGGTTCTTTCAAACGATGCCGAGATTGACTCATCCGATCAGCGTCGAAGGCTCACTAGCCCCTTGTTCGCCAAAAGTCTGCATGTTTCTGTCAAACTCTATTTCGACATCCACTCGCGCCGCGCCGAGATGCGGGCAGCCCGAGGCCCGAGGGAGAAGGAACCCCGAGGCGTATGCGGTATACGTTGAGGGGTTCCGACGACCGAGAACGAAGGGATGCGACGCATATCGGCGCGGCGCTAGAAGCCATCTCAGAAATGCTTTGGAGCGCGGGTCCCCTACCACGAGCGACTCTCGCCGTGCTTCAGCAGGTAGAGCCACTCCGAGGCGATCTGAAGGCGCTCCGCCTCGGACTCCACGCGTTTGATCGGCTCATCGAATGCTTGAGGCATGAAAAACGTCCCCCAGTGAATGGAAACGAAGCGGTCTCCTTTCACATCCAGGAAGAGCTGGAGGGCTTCCTCGGGCGTCACGTGGTTGATTCGAACGGCGTTGGTGGCCCCGTACGGGGCGATGGGAATCGCCGCGAGCTGGAACGGGCCGAGCCGCCGGCCGATCTCTGACAGACGCTCGTTGTAGCCGGTGTCTCCCGCAAAGTAGAGCTTCTTCTCTCTGCCTGCGACCACCCACCCAGCCCAGAGGGTCCGGTTTCGGTCCCACGGCGTGCGTCCCGAAAAGTGCTGGGCAGGCACACACGTGATCGTGAACTGTTTGAACGTCGAGCCCTCCCACCAATCAAGCTCCACCACGTCATCGATCCCGATATTCAGGAACCATTCCTTGAGTCCCAAGGGAACAAAGAATCTGGGATGGTGGGTCTCGGCCAATCGAAGCACGGTCGAGAGATCCAGATGATCGTAGTGATCGTGGGAGATCACCACGAAGTCGATGCGGGGAAGGTCCTCGAACCTGAGGCCGGGCTCGCTAAAACGCTTGGGCCCGGTAAAATTCACCGGACTCGCTCGTTCGCCCCAGTGCGGGTCTGTGAGAAAATTCATCCCCTCGAGCTGGACGAGCAGCGTGGAGTGTCCGACCCACGTCACCGTGGCCTCATGACCGTTGTCACGGAGAAGCTTTCCGTTATTGTGAGCGCGGGGCAGATTGACAACCAGATCCGGCTCGGACAGCGACGCCCATATCCGGCGGACCCAAAACCGAGCGATCAGCAAACGGCTCGGCGAGCTGTTCTCGTCAACGAAAGGATTGCGGAACCCAACTTCGAGGTGGTGTGCCGGCGCATCGGCTTTTGGTTTGAATGGAGGACCCGAAGCGCACCCTTGACCAACAATCAGAGATACCGAGAAGAGCAGCGCAACAACCAGGAACAGGCGGCGCACCGTACGATCGGCCATTTCTCTTTAACTTATCGCATACCCGCTCAATGTCAACATCCGACGCGCCAGGCTCGCTGACCTCTCGGCTTGACCACCTTCAACTCTTTTCTTCGTCTTGATGCACCCGATGGCTTTTGCGATCAAATGAACTCTGACCAGCTATCCGAAGAAAAGTCATCTGTCCTCATCGAAGGGCAAGATCCTCAAGTTTTTCCGCATCCTGTTAGAGGACGGTGATGCTGCGAATACGCGCTCCGTTGTGAGTCAGAAGCCTGTGTTTCAATTCGTCAGTAGTCTTGCGGTCGTTCTCGGTGATCACAGGGTTCTCTAGTCCCGTCGCCCCAGCGCCATGAGGGAATAGAAGCCGCCTCCTTCCGATCGTAATCTATAGTCTTTCAGGAAATTGCTCAGAGCTTTCTCAGATCAAGCGGCGGCAGACCGAGGAGAAGTTCGCGCGAGAGCGCCCAGAGGGCGAGGAGCGCTTTCGAAAGATCGTGAGCGGAGGCGGCGAGGAGGCGGACGAGGCAACCGCCTCGGGCGAGCGGGCTCACGCCGGCCGCGATGGACGGCAGCTCGCGGAGCTGCTCTTCCAGCGCGTGAAGGATCTTCTCCCAGTTTGAAACGCTCTCGGCGAACAGCCCGAAAGTTGCCACATAGCCGAACCCTTCCATTCCGCCCAATCCTTCTGGCAGCCATTTCGAGGAGCCAAGTTTGATCCGATCCAGAAAGCGCGGTTGGCCCTGCGCGGCGACGGTAATTCGGCTGACCACCTCGCTAAATCCCCAGCGCTCTCCTCTGCAGAGCCGTCCGACGGCAATGGCGTCAGCGAGAATCGCCCGGCTCCCCTGCCCCATCTCAACAGTCAAGGATTGATGGAGAATCGAGCCGGGGTACGGGATGACATGATCGGGGAGATATTCGAGGACCGCGCCTTCACCAAGCGTGATGCTAGTGTCCTGGAGAGCAGGAGGGCCAAGGCTTCGATAGACCTTGGTGGCAGAAGGAGTGGTCAGGCAGACGTGAGCGCCAGGCCCCAGCGTGATCTCGGTCTTCAGGCGATCTCCTCCCAATATCCCTCCTGTGGGATTCAGCAGCATGAGGCAGAGTGTGCCGCCGTCAACCGGGATTGGCTCAAGCGCCTGCAGTGGAAGCGTGAAGCGGCGCTCCGTGAGCACGGTTGCTGCGCCGCGCCGCTCGAAGGCGAGCGAGAGCCTCCCGTCTTTCCCGACGCGATCAGGCGTCGAAGAGAAGGTTGGATCGAATCCAGTCGATGATTGAAGCAACACCCGTTCCGTCCTTCAGGTTGGTGAAGACGAATGGCTGCGCCCCACGCATCCGCTTGGTGTCTGCCTCCATCACGGAGAGATCTGCGCCAACATACGGCGCCAGGTCGATCTTGTTGATGACGAGCAGGTCGGAGCGCGTGATACCAGGTCCGCCTTTGCGCGGGATCTTCTCGCCAGCGGCCACGTCGATCACGTAGATGGTGGCATCCACCAGCTCAGGGCTGAACGTGGCGGCCAGGTTGTCTCCCCCGCTCTCCACAAAGAGAAGCTCCAGACCGGGAAAGCGCGCGAGAAGTTCACGAATCGCCTCAAGGTTCACCGAGGCGTCCTCACGGATGGCGGTGTGAGGACACCCGCCGGTCTCCACACCCAAGACGCGCTCCGGCGGCAACACGCCGCGCCGGATCAGGAATTGCGCGTCCTCCCTTGTGTAGATGTCGTTCGTGATCACGGCAAGATCGTGCTGGTCTCTCATGCGGAGGCAGAGCGCTTCAACCAGCGCCGTCTTTCCGGATCCCACCGGTCCTCCGACTCCGATCTTGAGCGGCTTTGGGATCATGACCGGAATAGCCTCGCTTCGAGAGTCGCGTGGCGCATGCCGGCGACCTCCAGCCCGGGAGCAAAGCTCCAGAGATCATCGGGCCCTTTGCCCTCAGCCTCGCGTGCGAGCCGCTCAATACACGGCTCAGCAGCCCAGAGAATCCGCTGGCCGTCGAGCTGGCCCAAAGGGAGGAGACGAAGCGCCGCATTCACCAGGAGGGCCGTCGTCGAGTAGAGATATGCTCGGGCTGCGGCTGGGGGAGACCACTCGAGCGCGCTCCCGACCAGACCGAAGGCCAACGGGTGATGTCCCGGCGTCCTGCCGGTGTCAACCAGCTCGGAGAAGTCGCGGACAAACGGGTGATCGGTCAATGTCGCTCCCACGCGAAGGGTTTGACGCCCCATCTGACGGCTGGCCTCTCGAAATTCAATAACGGGCTTGAGCGCCTCCAGCGTTTCGTCGAGGGCCAGGCAGCCTTCCAGGTCTCCAGCCTCGCCGAGGGCTAATGCTGAGACCAAGGCCACGGCGTCGCATGGCCCTGCGCTCCCTTCCAGGTAGGCCTGCACGAAGCGCTCGACGCCGACAAAATCACGGATCGCTCCGGCTTGGACGTAATACTCCAGCCCGAAGGAGTGAGCGTAGCCACCGGTTGGGAAGAGGCCATCGGCGAACTGAAGGAGCGACGTCGGGATGTCACTGCTCATGAGTGTGGCCGAAACCGATCGGGTTGAAGATCGCGCTGCGTCGCTCCCACTTGACCCCGAGCCGGGTGATAAGCTGCTCCATCGCAGGATCGTCCGGGACGAGCAGCGTATCCGCTTCGATGGCGAGCGGGAAATGACGGTTGCCAACCTCGAACGCGATGCGAAGCGCCTCAGACTGATCCTGAGGAAAGACGGCGATCACCGGCTCCTGAGCCGCTTCCACTTGAAGATACCAATCCGGCTCGACGAGCAGGATGTCACCGGCGGCCAGGATGCTTCCGGTCGGGAGCGCCAAGCCGACCTCGCGCCCATTGAGAGTCAGCACACGCTTCCTGTTCCATCGTCGTTCCTCCCAGGTGAGCCTGATCACATCTCGTTCCTTCCCGATGAGATCAGCCCGCGACGCCTGACGCGGTAATTCAGAAATAATCATTTGGCAGCTCTCAGCAATCAGCGTTCAGCCTCTTGACGTAAAATGAAAGCACGCATTGTTCCGAAGCTGAAAGCTGATCGCTGACGGCTGAATGCTTCAAAACAGAAAGTAACGCTGGGCCATGGGAAGCACGCTGGCCGGTTCGCAGGTTAGGAGTTGACCGTCAGCGCGGACCTGGTAGGTCTCAGGGTCCACCTCGATACGAGGGCAGTAGTCGTTGTGGATCATTGACCGTTTCGTGAGCTCCCGGCAGCTCTTGACCGCGACCGCGCGTTTCTCCAAACCGAGACGCGCCGGAACCCCGGCCTCCAGCGCGGCGCGGGAGACGAAGGTCAGCGCCGTCGAGAAGGGCGCGCGCCCAAACGCGCCAAACATCGGACGGTAGATCACGGGCTGGGGCGTCGGGATCGACGCATTGGGATCACCCATCGCCGCCCACGCGATGAAGCCTCCCTTCACGATGAGCTCGGGCTTCACGCCGAAGAAGGCGGGCTTCCAGAGAACAAGATCAGCCAGCTTTCCGACCTCGACCGAGCCGACCTCGTGGGCGATCCCGTGGGCAATCGCAGGGTTGATCGTGTACTTCGCCACGAAGCGCTTCACGCGGGCATTGTCGTTGCGCCCGTCTCCCGGCAGGGGGCCGCGCTGGCGCTTCATCTTGTCGGCGGTCTGCCAGGTGCGAATGACCACCTCGCCGATCCGCCCCATCGCCTGAGAGTCCGAGGACATCATGCTGATCGCGCCCAAGTCGTGAAGCACGTCCTCAGCGGCGATGGTCTCCGCCCGAATCCTCGACTCGGCGAAGGCGAGATCCTCAGGGATCTTCGGGTTCAGATGGTGGCAGACCATCAGCATGTCGAGGTGTTCGTCCATCGTGTTCACGGTGAACGGCATGGTCGGGTTGGTGGACGACGGCAGGCAGTTGGGCTCACCACAAACGCGAATGATATCAGGAGCGTGGCCGCCGCCGGCCCCTTCGGTGTGATACGTGTGGATCGTCCGCCCCTTGAAGGCGCGGATCGACTCTTCAACGAAGCCCGCTTCGTTCAGCGTGTCGGTGTGGATGGCCACCTGGACGTCATACTCCTCAGCGACCGAGAGCGCACAGTCAATCGCCGCAGGCGTGGTCCCCCAATCCTCGTGTAGCTTCAAGCCGATGGCTCCCGCCTCGATCTGCTCGCGAAGCGGCCCAGGAGCGGAGGCGTTCCCTTTGCCGAGAAAGCCGAGATTGAGCGGGAACCCCTCAGCCGCTTCAAGCATCCGGCTGACTGCCCACGGGCCGGGGCTGCACGTGGTCGCGTTCGTTCCCGTTGCAGGGCCGCTCCCGCCTCCGATCAATGTGGTCAGCCCCGCGGACAGCGCCGTTTCGACGAGCTGAGGACAGATGAAGTGGATGTGGGTATCGATGCCGCCCGCCGTGACGATTCTCCCCTCCCCGGCAATCACCTCGGTCGCCGCTCCGATCACCATCGCCGGTGTCACGCCGGCCATGAGATCGGGGTTGCCAGCCTTGCCGATCCCGACGATCCGGCCGTTCTTGATCCCGATATCAGCCTTGGCGATCCCCCAGTGGTCGATGATCAGCGCATTCGTGATGACGACATCGAGGGCGCCTTCAGCCGACGTCGCGCGGGCAGACTGCCCCATGCCATCGCGGATGACCTTCCCGCCTCCGAACTTCACCTCGTCGCCGTAGGTGGTGAAGTCTCGCTCGACCTCGATAAAAAGGTCGGTATCGGCGAGCCGAACCCGATCGCCTACGGTGGGGCCGTAGAGGTCAGCGTACTGGCGGCGAGGAATCTTGAGGCTCACGACCACGTTCCCTCGAAACCTGAATCCTCGGCGCGCCTCACCGCGGCGGCCTTCCGGCCCTCACCCGCCAAGCCTTCGGTCAGTGAGTTGAGGCCGTAAACTTCACGTGCGCCGCCAAGCTCCACCAGCGTCACGCGCTTCTCGTCACCCGGCTCGAAGCGGACCGCGGTTCCTGCCGGGATGTTCAGTCTCATCCCGAAGGCCAGGGCCCGGTCGAAGCGAAGCGCCTTGTTCGCTTCAAAGAAGTGGAAGTGAGAACCGACCTGGATCGGCCGGTCACCAGTGTTCGCCACGATCAGCTCCGCTGTCCGCCTTCCGGCGTTCGCCTGGATGTCGCCCTCGCCCAGTAGATATTCCCCTGGAATCATCTCTCTCCTCAAAGCACTCAGCCATCAGCAATCAGCCGTCAGCTAGGGGGTGACCTTACTTCGCTGAATGCTGATAGCTGATCGCTGAAAGCTACCTTATTGGGTGATGAATCGTGACGAGCTTGGTGCCGTCGGGGAACGTCCCCTCCACCTGAACTTCCTCAAGCATCTCGGGGACCCCCTCCATCACTTCCTCACGACCGAGAATGTGAAGCCCCGCCGCCATCAACGCGGAGACAGTGCGGCCGTCGCGGATCCCCTCCAGGATCTCGGCGGTGATGAGCGCAAGGGCTTCAGGGTGGTTGAGTTTGAGACCGCGCGCCTTCCGACGCCGCGCGACTTCAGCGGCCGTGAAGATCAACAACTTCTCCTGCTCACGCGGTGTCAGATGCATAGAGACCCTCCCCGAAACGGCATGATATCCCAAGAGGCGATTACCGATAGCGAGACTTGCGCTCGCGAACCGTATACGCCTCGGCAGCCTGCTCATTCAGATCCACCACGCGGCCGGCCTTCCACACATAGAGAGGTGTGCCGCTCTGCACCGCCAACCGTTTGGCTCTGGCTGCGGCCCGCTTCAGTGCCGGGCCAACTTTCGCCAAATCTGAATCACTCACCGGCACGCGTCTGGCTTTCATCGTTTCGCCCCCTGATCGACCATCACGGGTTCTTTGCCGGAATTATCGTAATGCACCCACCCATCCGCCAGCAGCTTATATGTCTGGTTGAAATTCCGCCACCCGGCGGCAAACCGTCGGCGAACAACACTTTCGGCCACGGAGTGTCCACCTTGCGCGACGCGCGCGGCCACCCGTGCCACAGCCAGGTCTGCGTTGCACGCCTGCCGTTTCATTCCTGAAGCTGATCCGCGATCCTATTTCTACTCAGACGAATAAGTCAATGCTCAAGCCAGACCCGAGTGCCCTTCGAAACGGCATGATATCCCAAGAGGCGCGAGAAGGCGAGTCGATCGAGACACCCTCCCGCCAGCAGGACAACCAAGGCTCCGGCGAGATCGCAGCGCCGACCACTCAGATAGCAAATATACCTTGATTGGGTATACCATTTGGACTGACCAGGGAGCACGCAGCGTAAGAGTCGATGATTACCATTGAACAGAGGAGCCTATGATCCAGATAAAACGGAAGCCAACCCCTCCGGGGGAAATTCTCAGGGAGGAGTTCTTGATCCCATTAGGGATCACGCAGAAGGGACTTGCCGATCACATCAGCTGTGACTTCAAGGTCATCAATCGCATCATCAACAAGAAGGCTCAAGTGACGCCGAAGCTCGCGATCAAGCTTGCCGCGGCATTCAATACGAGTCCCGACTTCTGGCTCAACGCGCAGAAAGCCATCGACATTTACAACGCGTGCCGTTGCAAGACCTGATCCCAAGCTCCGAAGGATGCGAACGGCCCCAACTACTGAGTATGCCGGTCAGCATGTCCCGCGCTTGAAACCCTCCATTGGCCGGTTGCGGTTGAATCGAGCATGCTTACAGTCCGCGATAGACTTCTCGCCGGTGGCGGACGTGCTGAACAAGAACCACCTTCGCAGTGGAGTCCACTTTGTAAACGATGCGGTAATCGCCGGCTCGAATGCGATACAGGTGTTCCGCGCCCTGCAACTTACTCGACTGCGGCGGGAACGGGTTGGCTTTTAGCTCCTCGATACGATTAAGCACGCGACCGACAACCGGTTTCGGGAGCGACAGAAAATCCTTTTCGACAGACGGTTTGAGGATGACCTCAAATGAGGCCATGCTTCTTCAAGCGGCTTTTCATCTCTTCAAAGGAAATCGGCTTCTCGCTCTTTCGCTCCGCGACGACGGCTAGGTCATGAATGTCTTCCATCAGTTTCCGGTACTGTCTGATCGAAAGAAGAACAGCCTTCTTCTTGCCTCTTGAGTCGACGACGAATTGTTCAGTCACGGTTGCCATCGTTGGGTCTCTCCATTTCACCGGGCTCCAGCCGATTATACTACCGAACGGTTCCGGTGCTGTGCATCAAGAAATTGTTCCCTGAGCTAGCCCGGATTTGACGGACACCTCAAAAAGGCTAATGAGCAGGCTAATGAGGGCCAGGTCTTGCATTGCGACAATGTATGATTGCAAGACTTGGCCCCGGTTCACGTGGCTGGGCGGCTCATGGTCTTCGATAGACTTCTCTCCGATGCCCGACTTTGACGACGCGAACCGCTAGCTTTGCGTCGTCGATCTCGTACACGATTCGATAGGCACCTTGGCGTACTCGATACTTGTCTTCGCCGGAGAGTTTCTCGGAACCAGGGGGTCGAGGATTGTCGGCCAGCTTGAATATGCGATCGACCACAAGCCGACGCTCCTTCTTGGTCGGCAGGCCCTCGATCTCACGAGAAGCAGAAGGCTTGATTTCGAGGCTATATCTTGCCACGCCGCCGGAGATTGCGAACGAGACGCTCGAACGAGAGGTTTGGCTCCGCAGCTCGCTCCTCGAACGCGGCAAGATCCTCAGCGTCCTCAGCGAGACTCAGTCGGACCGCATCGTTCACGAGATCCGACACGGAACGCTCGGTCTCGGCAGCCTTGTGACGCAGTGCTTTGTGGATCTCGGACGTAAAGTACACAGTCGCCCGCTTCTGATGAAGACCCATGGCTTCACTATAACGTCAAAGCGCTATGACGGCAAGATGTGCAGCCCCCTCAGACCCCACGCCCTCACTGGAGCGAGGGACCTTCTACGGACCAATTGGCCGGGCCAACAGACATCCCCTTCGGCTGTTAGGTTGAGATGTCTACAGTTCGCAAGATGGGGGCTGCGCCAATGGGAGTTTTCATTCTATTCGAACAAAACGGTTCGGGGTCAGTGGTGCGATCACACAACGCGCGTTATCTGCCACTCTGATTCCATTTGCGCTTTTAACAGAGCACCCGTCGGGTTGCACGGCCTGACCCCCAAGCTCGCGGATTGGCAAGATTGTAGGGCCTGACCCCGGGCGTCCCTTACCTTGAGCAACGACTCCGCAGAGAACCGCAACGGGAAAAGCAGCCTGTCCCCTTTAATTCCCTAGGCGGTGGTTATGGATTGCTGAACAGTTGCCCAGGTGCTCGACCCACCGAGATCGACCTGGAGCAAGACTGCGTTTGGCTGGTCGCCGGGCTGTTTGTCTTCGTGCCACGGAGCCCGATCCTGTGGTGTCATGCGCACCTCCGGCCGTGGGCGTCAACACCTAGTACGAGTTCCAGAGAGTTTAGGAACTATAAAGGCCCTTATCGGTCCTACTCCACGGACCAGACATCTCTCCCCGTCTCTCCGTCCCCTGACGGGTCGGATAAACGAGGGGCGGATAAGAAACATACGGATAGGGCGACGATAGGGGGCGGAAGAGGCGGCTGTCAAGCGAAACCTTGAGGACGGATGGCTCGGATGCCTGTGGGGAGCAGGAATCTCCCGGGGGTGGCCGAGCCAACAGCGTGGATGCGGCATCCCACGCGACCGAGCGTGGCGGGACGCAGGGTCGGACCAGCGGGATGAATAAGTCAATGCTCAAGCCTGAGTCATAATCCTTGGAGATTCGACCAGGAGCTGAGCCGTAACGTCGGAGACCCCTGCCTCTTGACAGCCGTTTTCATAGGTGACCCTAAAACATGACTAGGCTGGCCGTGCTAGACTCGTGCCGTGGTCTGGGATTACTACGATGAGCCCCCTGACTATCTCGACGACGAGCCGGAGGTTCGGCCTCGTGACCCGAAGACTGACGAGGCGAAGGCGCGGCTCGTGACTCTGTTCGAGGAGAACCCGGAGCGGGTGTTCTTCGGTCGGCAGATCGAAGTTCTGCTAGAGAGGGAGTTCTTCCACTGGATAACGTCGAGGGCCCTGGCGGAACTTATTGCAGAGCGCGGGATCAAGTCGCAGAAGGTGGCCCTCCGAACTGGGGTTGAGGTGAAGTTTTGCACGGCGAAGGGTAATCGGTATTGGAAGCGGCAGGCGAAGAAGGTTGGGGGCTTGATTCTTCAGTATTCGGATCATGAATTCACGAAGGCGCTGGGTCAACACGGGGAGTTGATGTTCGATGCGGCTCTGCCGACGGTAGGCTTCCTGCCGAAGGCCAAGAACGTGCGCGAGTACGGTGGCAAGAAGTGGGAAAAGACGGAGCACAACTTCGACCGGGTGTTCTGGTACGACGGGTACTGTATGGCGTAGAGGTGAAAAACACCCTGGACTACATCCCCATCGAGGAACTCAACGTGAAGTTGGAGATGTGTGGCTTCCTGGGTTTCAAGCCCTTGTTCATCATGCGGTACGCTCCGAAGAATTACATGAAGAAAATCATCGACGCTGGCGGTATCGGCCTGCTGTTCGAGCACCAGCTATACCCGTTCGGGTATGAAGCGCTGGCGAAAAGAGTGCGAGACGAGCTTGGGCTGAAGGTGGATTGCCCGACCCGGATCGCGGATGGCACGATGGAGCGGCTGGTGAAGGCGCATCAGTGGCAGAAGGGAAAGAAGGGCGGGGCGTGAATTTGGAACGGAATTCACGTCGGGTGGGGTATAAGCGCCCGGAAACGTTGGCTGTGTCAAGAATCCCTATGAATACAAGTTTTGTTGGTCGCGCTGGTGCCGTTCTACGCCGGCCTCGCACGCTTCGTTCACTCCCACCGCCGCCACGGCGACCCGACTTGGCGGACCAGCGAGCCCATGGATAAAGGCTATTCGGTTCAGGTCACCTGCTTCTGCGGAGTGATCTTCGAGAGGTGGGTGCTGCCGCAGGACGGTGAGGACGATCTGCTCCACTCCAGCTTGCCGTCATTCGAGCTATAGAGGGTCGAGCGGCAGGTCTTGATTTTAACAATTTGAAATCTCTTACGCGAACTCCCATGCGCCTCACTTGCCCGACTGCAATCGGGCCAGGTCGGCTCTAAACGAAGCGTCACCGTTGTGGCGCGTCGAGACGCGAGCATCACAAGGCCCGAGGGAGGAGTCAACCGGAGCGTACGCGGTTGTACGTGAGGATTGGCGACGACCGAGAACGCCGTGAGGCGACGCATATCGGCGCGGCGCTAGACGGTCAGGTGCCGCTTCACCGTTTCAGGCCTAAGCTCCCTCGTCGCTCCCGACGCGACCACGGTCCCCTTGGCCATGATCACGTAAGAGTCGGCGAGGCTCTGGGCGAACTCCAGATACTGCTCGACGAGCAGCACGGAGAGCCCGAGATCATTCTTGATTCTCCGAATCGCCTCCTCGATCTCCAGAATGATCGACGGCTGGATCCCCTCGGTCGGCTCATCAAGGATGAGAAGCTTCGGGCGCGTGAGGAGCGTGCGCCCGATCGCCAGCATCTGCTGCTCGCCGCCCGAGAGCACCCCGCCTTTTCTGGACAAGAGCGGCTTGAGCGCGGGGAAGAGGTCAAGCGCGTCGTCGAGCGCGTTGGCACGGCCGCACCCCAGGAAAGACACTCGAAGGTTCTCCTCGACCGAGAGGTGGGGAAAGATCTCACGGCCTTGAGGCACGTAGCCGATGCCCGCGCGCGCGCGGCGGTCCGGCGACCAGCGGGTGATCGGAGCTCCGTCAAACGTCACCTTTCCCGAGCGCGGCGGCAAGAGCCCCATCACCGTCCTGAGCAGCGTGGTCTTGCCCACACCGTTCCTCCCCATGAGGCAGACGACCGTCCCTCGGGGCACTTCAAGGTCGACGCCCCACAGGATCTGGCTTCCGCCATACGCCACGTCGAGCTTCTCAATCGACAGCATGGGGCTGGGCCTCCCGTCGCCGACCGACGTACACCTCCAACACCCGGGGATCTTGCTGGACCTGTTCGTGAGACCCCTCGCAGAGGACGGCGCCCTGATGGAGCACGGTGACTTTGCGGGCGATCCGGCGGACGAACTCCATGTCATGCTCGATCACGAGCACCGAGCGGGACGCCGCGATCTCCACAAGCAGGTCACCGGTTCGAGAGGACTCCTCGTCCGTCATCCCCGCGACCGGCTCGTCGATCAGCAAGAGTTCAGGGTCCTGAGCCATGACCATCCCGATCTCGAGCCACTGCTTCTCGCCGTGTGAAAGGGTCTCGGCCATCCATTCTGCTTTCCCCTCAAGACCGATCGTCTCGAGGGTCTCCCAGATCCGCCGTCGCTCGTCTTCTCCCCCCCCGCGGCCGAGCAAGGTGGCGAAGACGCCCTTACTCTGCCGCCGGAGCGAAAGCTCGATGTTCTCCCACACGGTCAGGTTCACGAACACGGAAGGGGTCTGAAATTTCCTCCCGATCCCCAGCGCCGCGATCTCGTTCTCACGGAGCGTGGTGAGATCGGTGAGGTGCCCGAAGATCACGCGCCCGCTCTCAGGTCTCACCCGTCCCGAGATGACATCGAGGAGTGTCGTCTTCCCGGCGCCATTCGGGCCGATCACGACCCGAAGCTCCTGGCGGTCCATGTAGAAGGTGAGTCGGTCGAGCGCCTTGAACCCGTCGTAGTCGACCGTGACGTCTTCGAGATAGACGATCGAGTCAGCCGTCATCGCGAGATCCCTCCGCGGGCGTCAGCGTGAACCGCGGCGGGTCTCGAAAGCCCGAAGAGAGTTCTCACACGTTCCACCAGTCGATTGACCGCGCCCACCAGTCCATCGGGGAAGAAGAGCACGACACCCATGAACAAGGCGCCGAGAAAGAGCAGCCACACATCGGGGTAACTCCTCGTCAGCCAGCTCTGGAGCCAGTTCACTGAGACGGCGCCGACGATCGCGCCCACCAGAGTGCCCCGTCCTCCGGCGGCCACCCACACCACCATTTCGATCGAGGGGAGGACGCCGATCTTCGCCGGCGTGATGATCCCGACCTGGGGCGCGTAGAGCGCGCCGGCCACTCCCGCGAGGATGGCCGAGACCACGAAGACAAAGAGTTTATAGTTCTCCGGCGCGTAGCCGCAGAAGAGGACACGAGTCTCGCTGTCTCGAATCGCGACCAGCAGCTTGCCGGCCCGGGATCGCGTGATCCATCGGCAGAGGAGATAGGACGCCGTGAGGGTGAGCGCCGTCACCACGTAGAGCCCGCGCTGCGTGGCGGCCTGGTTCAAGGGAAACCCGAAGATGGTCTTGAAGTCGGCGAGGCCGTTCGTGCCGCCCAGGTTCAGCTCGTTCCGGTTGAAGACGAGCCAGGCCGAGAGCGCG
>DATEAO010000286.1:0-4756 GCA_035288345.1 Candidatus Methylomirabilota bacterium
ACAAGCCGGTCCCCGACGCTCTGGTTTCGAAGCAATCCAGCCCACGGGCCAATCAGGACGATCGTCTGGGTGGAAAACGCCTCGCGGAGGGACCTGAGCGCCGGAAGAGCCATCACCGTGTCCCCCATCCAGTTGGGGAGCGTAACCAGCACGCGGCGCACCTCGGTGAAGTCAAGCGGTCTCATGGGCTTCCGCATTTCATGACAGCCAGCAGGTGATCATGCCAGATTTTCTGGTCCCCTTTGACCCGCAGGCGGATCGGAGCCACCCAGAGAGGGAGTGGGCGCGCAATAGCCTCGCATCTGACCCCGTCTTTCTCCGTCGTGATGAGTCCTGACGCTCCGTGCCGTCTCGCCTCATCGGCAAGCTCCCGGAGCTGCCTCTCTGAGTACCAGTGATGGTCGGGAAACGCGGTGAAGCCGACCACGGTGAGCTTGGATTCGGCAAGGGCCCGGCGAAAGCCCTCCGGATTCGCGATCCCGCAAAACGCGAAGAGCGGGCGCCCATCGTAGTCTGGCTGGCCCGGGTCTGGCGAGACGGGAGCGAACGCCTCGCGCTCCGCCACGAGCACCGGCGCATCCGGATGATAACGCCGAATGCGCTCCAAGATCGGTTGGAGTGACTCGGACGCGCGGAGATCGGTTATCACGATCAGCGAGGCGCGCCGCAGCGCGCTCAGCGGCTCCCGCAACGGGCCGCGGGGGAGCAGCCATCCGTTTCCCCACGGGTCCGCGCCGTTCATCAACAGAATCTCGCCGTCCTTTTTGAGTGTCCGATGTTGATACGCGTCATCCAAGATCAACACGCTCGGGCAAAACCGTTCCAGACAGAACCGCCCGGCCCTGTGGCGATGAGCGCCCACCACCACCGGCACGCCGGGCAGGCGCCTGGCGAGCAAGAACGGCTCATCGCCAGCCTTTCGTGGCGAAACCAAGAGGCGAGCGCCATCTGAGACCGCAACGATCCCTCCACCCGTCCTCCCGTACCCGCGACTGAGGACCGCCGGCTTCCACCCAAGCTCCAGGAGCGCTCTCGCCACCTCCTCGACCATTGGGGTCTTCCCGGTTCCTCCAGAGGTCAAGTTGCCGATACCGATCACCGGGATGGGTAACGTTCGGGCGCGAAAAATCCCCAGGCGGTAGCAGACCTCGCGCAGGCGGACAAGCGCTCCATACCCTAATGACAGCACCGCCAATCCCGCCGAGAAGAGTTTCGGCGCGTCACCGCTCCAGACATGGAGAATTCGTCGGCGAAGACTGCCTGTGGCCATGACCGCTCAGGGAGCTTCTGGGCCGTCCCCGGTGGAGGTGGCCGGGCCGGGCAACAGGTAGCGCTCGATCAGCTCAACGGTTTTTAACACCGCGCCCTGGCGTGTGCGGACGGCCTGGTACGCGGCCTCTCCCATCTCGATCCGCTGGGGCCGATCCCGCAGGAGTCGCCGGATCGCGGCTTCCAACCCATCTCCGTCCTCCACTTGAAGCCCGCCGCCGGCTTGCTTGAGCAGTCCGGCGACCTCGCGAAAGTTCATCACATGAGGACCAAAGAGCACCGGCTTCCGTCTTAACGCGGGTTCCATGATATTCTGCCCGCCAAATGGCACCAGGCTCCCGCCGACAAATACCACATCGGCAATGCGGTAGACGTGAGCCAGCTCCCCGACCGAATCGAGGAGGATCACCGCGCCCTCGGCCTGGGCGCGCGGGAGCTGACTCCGCCGGACGCTCTTGAGGCCTCGATCTCGGATCAACGATTCAATCTCCGGAATCCTCTCGGGATGGCGGGGGGCAAGGACCAGCACGATCCTGGGGTCGTCGCGATGGAGGCGTTGGAACACGTCGAGGACGATCGCTTCCTCGCCACGGTGAGTCGAGCCGACCACCCAGACCGGCTCTTCGCCATGAAGGCCGAGCAGACGCTGCCACAGCCGCTCCATGCCGTCGTCTCCCGGCAGCGCGTCGGCTTTGAGATTTCCCGTGATCACCACTCGCTCCGGAGCCGCGCCCAAGACCATGATTCGCCTCGCGTCCTCTTCGGTCTGCATGGCCAGGAGAGTGATCCCTGAGAACAGGCGGCGGAGAAACAGACGCGCCCACCGGTACCGGCGAAATGAGCGGTCGGAAATCCGGCCGTTCGCGATCATCGAAGGAATCCCCTTCCGCTTCAGCTCTCGAAAGAAGTGCGGCCACAGCTCGGTTTCCATCGTGATGACGCCGTGAGGAGCGATTCCGCGGACCGCCCGACGCATCGCAAACGCCAGATCAACCGGGAAGGTGATCCGGGTCACTTCGCCTCGAAACAGCTCATCCGCCACTTTCGCCCCGGTCGGCGTCACGCTGGATAGGATGATCCGGAGATTCGGCCGGCGCTCACGCAGCGCGTGGATAAGAGGGGCGGCGGCCACAACCTCTCCGACAGAGACCGCGTGTATCCAGAGCCTGGGTAAATCCGGGGGCCCGAGAGTGCCGGGAACCCATCCGAGCCGCTCGCGGAGCGCCAGTGCGTAGCGCCCCGGAAGGATCCGCTTCACGACAAACACGGGGAGATACAAGAGAAGCCCAATGGTCAAGCAGAGCGAGTAGAGCCAATACATCACGTGTCGCTCTGAGAGCGGGGTTCGGGGTCCGGGGTTCGGGATTCAGTGTCGGGTTTCGGGGTTCGCGGTTCGGGGTTCGAGTCCCGCCATTCCCCTTTCCTCATTCCCGATTCCCCATTCCCGATTCCCGTTTGCTGCGCGAGTCGATCCGCTTCCCACGTGAGAGAACGGAGGCTCTGCTCGAGGAGCTTTCGCCACTCCTCTTGGACCCCGCGATCGGCGTCGGAGGGAACTCTGATCGGCTCCCCAAGCGCCACAACGACCAGCGCAAACGGAGCCGGGACCAGGAATTCGTCCCAGCTCTTGAGCCTCCATCCGGGGCTGGCCGAGACGCTCAGCGGGACAATCGCGGCGCCCGAAATCTTTCCGAGCGCAATGACACCGGGCTGAGCCACATACCGAGGGCCTAACGGCCCATCAGGAATCATGCCGACCTCCTCGCCGGCTCTGAGCCACCTGGCGAGGCGACGGAGCGCCGCCGAGCCGCCCCGCGTGGTGGAGCCTCGCACCGCTCGAAATCCGAAGCCCTGGATGAACCGGCTCACCAGCTCTCCATCGCGATGACGGCTCGCCATCACGTGCACGTGGTGGCGTGCGCCATAGAGATACGGGATGAGCAGGATGCGGCCGTGCCAACACGCATAGATGACCGGGGCCTTCGCCTCCCAGAGCGGTCGGACATGCTCCAGCCCGACCTCCCTGACTGTGAGTGTTAGACCCAGCAGCCTGACAACGAGCCGCCCCAGTGGCGGCGCGAGCACGACAAGACACCGGTCGGCCCAGGTCACGCGGTCCCTTTCTCAGAGACGAATCCGGGGTGGCCGGCAAGCGCCAGCACGCTCCGCGCAGCCCGCTCGCTGGCCCCCGAAGGTCCCAAGCGCTCCCGCACCAACGCCAAGCCATCACGCTGAGCCTTGGCCACAGACCGATCCTCCAGAATCACACTCACATGGGTGGCAAGCCGCTCAGGAGTCAGCTGATCCTGAATCAGCTCCGGGACCACCTCGCGATCAGCCACGATATTCACCAGACTGATCCACGGCACCCGAATCAGGGACCGCGCGATGAGATACGAGAGTCGGGAGAGCTTGTAGCAGACCACCATCGGCGTGCCGAAGCACGCGGCTTCCAGCGTGGCGGTCCCAGACGCCACGAGAAGACAATCCGCGCCGACCATCACCTGATAGGTCTCTCCCTGGATCACCCTCACCGGGCAGGCGTGGCCTGCGAGAAGGGGGCGGACGTCCTCAAGCATCATCGTCGGCGCCAACGCGACCAACACCTGAGTCGCAGGCTTTCGGCGGGCCACTCGGCCCGCGGCATCGAGCATGATCGGGAGCAGCCGGGCGACCTCCTCCCGCCGGCTTCCAGGAAGAAGCCCGATCATCAGCTCATCGGGGGCCACGCTCAGAGCGGCTCTCGCCCCGTCGCGCGAGAGCGCGGGGAGACGGTCGAGCAGAGGGTGACCGACGAATTCGACGGGTACGCTGTGCGTTCGGTAAAAATCTCTCTCAAAGGGGAAGCACGCAAGCACTTTGGTGACGACCTGCCGCACTGTTCGCACGCGCCAGGGACGCCAGGCCCATAGTTGAGGCGGGACAAAATAGACCACGGGAATTCCCTGCCGGCGCGCGACCCGAGCCAACCGAATATTGAATTCGGGGAAGTCCACGAGCACAAGAGCCTGCGGCCGCTCATGCACGATCCGCTCGGAGCAGACGCGAAAGGCCCGGAACAGGGTCGGCAGACGGCCGAGCGCCTCAACGCTTCCAACGACCGCATGAGCGGTGATGTTGTGGAAGAGCGAGATGCCGGCCTTGGCCATATGAGAGCCCCCCATGCCCGTGAGCTGCCACGTCGGGGCGAGGCCCCTCAGGACATGGGCGAGGGCTGAGGCGTGGAGATCGCCCGAAGCCTCTCCCGCCACCAGCATGAGGCTCGGCAAGCGCTCGGCGAGTTCGGGGTCCGGGGTTCGGGGTCTGGGGTTCGCATTTCTCACGAAGTTCAACGATTCCCGATTCCCTGACATCTGTGATCTACCGAATCGGCACAGCGTTTTGAGCGGATCTTGCGCCGTGGCGAGAAGCGAGCAGATCGAGGCCCGAGGGAGGAGGAACCCCGAGGCGTATGCGGTATACGTTGAGGGGTTCCGACGACCGAGAA
>DATEAO010000287.1:0-5493 GCA_035288345.1 Candidatus Methylomirabilota bacterium
CTGGCGGAGGTAGCGTAGCCACGGCAGTCCGGCATGGGTGGACTTGGCGACCGAGCCCTGCACATCAAACTGGAAGACCGACTTGGCCGGGCCAGCCCGCCGCGAAACTGCCCTACCGGAAGCCGCACGCCATGCGCCACAACTACGCCACCTGGATGCTCGAGGCGGGCGCTGACCTCCGGTGGGTCAAGGACCAGCTCGGGCACGCCAGCCTCGAGGAGACGGAGGGGACCTACGGTCACCTCGAGCGGGAGCGGCACGAGCGCCGCGTGGACCTGGATGCGGTGTTGGGAGGCGTTCAGCCGCGTCCACCGGCGTCCACGCTTCTGGACGCCGGGGGCGCGACTGAGGGGCAACTGCGCGATACGTCAGGCGAAGATTTCATGGTGGAGGGTAAGGGATTCGACTGGCCCCTCACCGTCTGCCTTGTAAGTGCTTGAGTCCTCGCCCTTTCTGAACCCTGTGCCGCTGAGGCATCGTAGCAGGTTTCTGTAGCAAGAGACAAGGTGCATGCTGACCACTCGGCACTACGGTCTAGCGAATCCGTGAACGATCCACCGAACCACGTAAAAGGCCACCCAAAGCAACGCGACGAAGATAGCGGCGACCTTTGTAAGGCCCGTGTCCTCCCACCACCAATAGCTTGGCCCCCGAATCACGCGAGTTTTCACGACCTCTGGATCAGGCGTGAACTCCCCAGCGGTCACACGCCACTTGCTGTTCAAATCCGCTCTGGCTCGGATGCGGCGCGCCAACTCTAGGTCGGGAATGTCGCGATACTGCGGGTACGCCTGTCTGAATTTCTTGAGCGCCTCGATATCCCACAACAGCACCGGAGGGCCGAGTGCTTCCGGCGGCAACTGACGAATGAGCGAGTCACGGTCCAACAGGTGAGCCTTCCGCGCGTGGCGTTCCAGGGTAAACGTGCGGCCATCCTTCAAGGTGACTTCGACAGTCGCATGAGGTATCACGCTCATCACGTCAAAGATCAGCCCAAGCGCGAGTAACGTAGTGGAAAGCGCAATCAGAATCCGTCGAAAGCCGCGTTCAAGAGCCACGCGCCACCTCACCTTCCCTTCGGCCCGTGGGGGTCCACGCTCTCAACAGGGCAGCAGGGAGACTCCCGCGCTCATGGTCGCAGCGCAGCAACGCGTCCTGCCGCAAGCAGCGCAGCGCCAAACACGCGTAGCATCCACCTGAACGATCACCAAAGCCATCCGACTACGCCACTACCCCGCCCTCCTTAACTTATTGGGTCACGCGCACCTTCACGCTGACCCATCGTCTCCACTGTACCAATGGTGCGTGGGACGCGGTAGTATCGGGATCAATGAAGATCGGTCCTATGACACCCGCCGAGAGCCCTACGATCTTCCTCATCCAAAACCTCGCCCTGGGGAGATGTCCCCATTGCGGGGTCGCAAGACCTTTGCTCTCGAAGGTAGCCGGCTTCGGCACCCAAGATAGCAACGGTCGCAGACGCTGGTGGGGCACATACGTATGCTCAGTCTGTGGTGGTGTCGTCACCGCTGCTTCCCTCTCTGAGAATGGCAGGGTTGGGGAGTTCTATCCACGGGTTGAGCCAATTGATCTCACCATCCCTGAGCGTCCTCGCGCCTTCCTCAAGCAGGCCAGCGAAAGCCTCGCACAACCGTCTGGGGCGATCATGCTCTGTGCGTCCGCCATCGACGCCATGCTCAAGGAGAGGAAGCTCACGAAAGGCAGTCTCTACGAGCGTATCGACCTCGCGGCCACCCGTCACCTGATCACTGACGGCATGGCGAGGTGGGCACATCAAGTCCGCCTCGACGCGAACGATCAGCGACACGCGGACGGAGCGACGCCACTACCGACGCACGAAGATGCGAAGCGGTGCCTGGAATTCGCCATGGCGCTTGCAGAATTTTTTTTCGTCCTTCCTGCGAGGGTCACGAGGGGAATCAAGGAAGCGACCCCCGAGAAGAAAGCGTAGCCGCGACTGGGAGGAGCGATGGGAGATCCACTTTCTCTGTGGTCCGCTATCGCCCAGCTTTCCGGGCTGCGCGGCATCAGGGGCATATCTTTTATTGCAGTAGTTGGATCTCTCTGGAAGACATTCGAGTGGTACTTAGCCCCGGAAACGCCAGATACCCGGTTCTGGCTATGGGTGTGGGCTCTCAGCGGATTGTGTTTCGGCGTGATTTGGATTTCTCATTTGATTGGGGGTGGCAATTTGATCCGCAACGGACGGTTCATGCAGGATCACGCGTACTGGGGAAGGGGGCACTTGGAGGATCGCATGAGAAATGGCCATTTCCCTGGTGAATTTTCTCGTTTGCCCTTTCGCGTATCTCCTATTCCTCCCAAGGATGAGTCGGGACAGCGGCCGTTATCAACAACTCGATCTACGTTTGAAATTGACCGACAGGTTTTTCGTAGAACGCTCTTTAGAAGAAGTGGCGCGTCCTGCCGGTTCAGGCACAGCTCTCAACGCGCGGATTATGTATGGGGTTCGTTGGCTCAACGGATATACGGTCTCCAACCGAACGCCAATCACATGCTAACGTTTTTCGCGAAAGGCACAAGCGACGATGCAGAGGCGTTTTTCGTTGTCACAGATTGGAAATGGACGGACGCCAACAAACACTTCATCGCACCCAGTACCCACTGGAAGAAGTACTCGCTGTCGCTGAATCCTGGCGAGCTTGACTATGCCGAGGTTCGGTTTGTTATCCAAGCTCAAGGTGATTTCCGAATCACCAATGTTAGCGTGCGCGGCCCGCTTTGGAGACGAGTTGTTTGAAGGAGCCTATATTGACTGTCGCATCGAACAGTTCGGGGCGACCTGGCGAGGCTCGCCGCGATGTTAGACCGTGCGCCCGAAGTCCTATGGCGGCTGTATCGAGCCGCAGCCAGGATCAAGACTCTCTCCGAATGGCTTCTCATCGCCGGTTGGCTCGGTGTGCCTGGTGCCTCCGCGCTAATTGCGTTCTCCAACGGCCAGCCTCTCGATGTCGTGTTCCTTTACCTCATGGCAGGTGTAGCGTTCTGGTACGTAATCAGGGTAGAACTCAACGTCCAACGAACAGCGCAGCCCGCCGCTCAAACCGCAGTTGTTGTCTTTGAGAGTCCAGCATGTCATGACTGTGCGTGCTCCGTCGCTCCGGAGGACGTGGACTTTCGAGTACGAATTGGCGTTCTAAACGCTGGCATGACCACGCTGAGGAATGTGCAAGTCTTCCTCGTGTCGCTCTTACCCGGATTCAAAGCTAAGCGTAGTCTCCGGTGGGTAGGGGAACCGCCCGGCGCCTCGATTGACCTCAAGCCGTCCACGGATCATCACCACGTCGAACTCTTCTCGCGGAGGTTTGATTCTTCGGACGGGAACGAATACTGCTTTCTCTCCGTCGCTGAGCCGTACCTTCTCAAGGAAGAGCTTTACGATGCGGCTCTCTCCGTTGAAGCGGACGACATGCCACCGATGCACGTTGATTTGAAAGTAGACCCGCGCGCTCGTCCGTGGGTAACCATTTCTAGTCCTCCCTCTACAACCACCGAAGCAGCAGCGCAGCCTTAGCGAGCAGTAATCCAGCAGCGGCAGCATTCGCCAACCCCAAACCCTCTCAAAGAAGAAGAAGGAGAAGAACTACACCATGGGCGACATCATCCGAGTTCAAGGCGGGCAAGATACGCTTGTCCCGAAGCACGGCGTCCATCAGACGCTCGCTATCCCCGCGAGTCAGCAGCAAGACGACGCAGGATTTCCCGCGCCGCCGAATGTCCAAATCAAGATCGGCGGTGTCCGCTACTCGACTATGGGCGGGGGCGACGGCGAAGTCAGCGCCCAAAGCCCTCAGCGGTACATCGCGGGTGAGACGGACTCGAACGATCCCATGGACCGCGTGCGAACGCCTGAGGGCTACCCGACGCAGCGCTTCAAGGCGACCGAGAAGGACATCGTGAAGATCGGCGGCATCGAGGCAAACATCGCTGGATGGGTTCGGCAAGGCGTTCTCGAACCCGATCCGCGCGGCGGCTTCAAGCTCGCGGAGAAGGCGCTCAATCCTCCCACCGAGCAAAAGGAGCAACAGCAACAGCCCACGCCCATGGAACGTATCTCTGACGCTGCCGAAGCCTCCATGGCGAGCGCCGCCAAGATTCTAGGTCCCATCAGCATGACAGGCGCCCTAATGGCAGGCATCGAGGGAAACGAGGCCAATCTCATCCCTGAGCTTGCCTCACGTCTTGAAGTCGAGCCTCACGTCGTTCAGCAGAGTATCGACGTGTATCGAGCGGAGTTCACCGAGCAGGCCAAGAACGCGGTGAATCGAGCCGGCGTGGAGGATTGGGACGGGTTCACCGACTGGGCGAATGAGCCGGCCAACAAGGGCAGGCTCCTCGAAGCCGTCAAGCAACAGGTCGTGAACGGTGACCTCACTCCCCTCCGTGAACTCGCTCGTGTGTTCGTCGTCCGAGGCCAGCAGTTCTCCGATGATGAGATTCTGAACGCCGACTTCGGGGACTCGGGCGTGGTGGCGTACCGCGATGGGACGTCGGGCAAGGTGGCGCTCCGTCTTCCCGACGGTCGAACGCTGTCATATCAGCAGGCGCTCGCCAGCCGGATCATCAAGGTGTCCAAGAAGCGATGAGCACGCTCGTCTTCGACATGGAACGTCTCGGGACGAAGCGCGCCGAGAAGTACAAGCGCTCCGTCGCTAGCATGGGCGTCCAGTCGTGGCCGAAGTTCCTAGAGTGGGCGACCGCGCTGGAGCAGTGGGAGCGCTTCGTGAGCGCCGTCCTTGATCAGGTTGTGACAGGCAGGGTTGGTCGGCTTCGAGCGCTCGCCAAGGAGTACGTCATGGCGCAGCGAAGAACGAAGCGATGATGAGCGCCAAATATCTCCCCGCGCAGAAGTTCTGCTCCGGCTGTGGCCTCACGAAGCCGCGCCCTGAATGGAGCTTGAACAGGACCACGCCGAGCGGCTTGGCGACGAATTGCAAGGCGTGTAGCGCCGAGTACAAGCGGGAGTACAGAGCGAGGTTGTCGCGGAAGCGGCTAGCGAAGCTCATGCAGACGAAAGCAGCAGTGGCCTCGGAGGCAGCGGCCAAGTAGCTCGATTCGCCTCCTGGGGAGCGCCTCTCCCCTCCTTGAGCAAATCCTTGGTCCGACCGTCGGTGTCTGCGGACGCTGGCCTGTAGGGAAACCTTGCGATGCGCTCAGGGGAGGGAGAGGCGGACACACGACGATCTTGAGGGGCGTCCAGTATAAGTGCTAGTGTCAGCCATTCACGAACATCCTCACACACGCGGGGGTTTCAAGGTATGGACGATGAGGCGATCAGGCAGAAAGTTCGAGAGCGGTTGAAGGACGGGCGTCTACCGCGCAACCTCCCGAGAGGAACTCCGTTGAAGCCTGGTCAGCCAACACCTGAGACAATCGTCGTTGGCAGCACGCTCGACGATCCCTGCGCGGCTTGCGGCGGGAAGGGCACTCAGATTCGGTATGAGTACCCGA
>DATEAO010000288.1:0-3994 GCA_035288345.1 Candidatus Methylomirabilota bacterium
CGAGCCCTCGAAATTGCGCCTCGCCGTCTTCTGCAAAGATCGCGCGGATGGGCTTCCCAGCTTTTGCAACGACCATATCGTCCGTCTCAACAAAGCAGCGGTTGAGGCGCTTTGCCAGGAGCCGTCCCACCGTGGATTTCCCGGCTCCCATGAAGCCGACGAGGATGATATTCCCTGCCATGATCGAATTCGGGGTTCGGGGTCCGGGGTTCGGGGTCCGTATTTTCTCGGCTATGAGGGAGAGGAGATTGAGGCCGTCGCAGGGGCTCGGCGATATGAGCAACCCTTCATCCAGCAGCGCCGGCACTGGGTGAAATAATGATCCACGTTCGCGGAAGGGCCGATCCCCACCAGCAGGCTGATGCTCTTCAGCGGGGTCATGAGCGCGTGATCGCTGAGCAGGATGCCGGCCTGGTCCCCAGGGCAAAGGCGGAACAGTGTGTGCTGCTCAGCCACATCCCATCCCGCATACCCGGGGCTGATCCGGTTCGTGACCTTGAGATCAGGCAGGGCGATCTGGCAGAGGAAGTCGTTGACCCACTCCGCCAGGGACTCGACCGCGGCCGAACCGACACTATCAAGCATGATCGCCAAAGGGAACTCGCGGGCATCGAAAAGCTCGCGCGCGCGCCGCTCGATTTTGTCCCCGATCGTTGCGATCCCGATTCCGACAGCCTCAATCTCGCCCCACAAGCGTTGAATATGCGGGATCTGGAGCCTGGTCCCATCGTTGAGGATGATCCGACGCTCAGCGATCGCTCTGACAGGAAGTGAACAGTAGACGACTCGCGGTGTCATCAATCGCCCGCCTTCATGGAGCGCCTGCTCGAAGAGATCCTCGACGTCCGGCGTCGGGCAGTCGATTCCCTTCTTGTATCCTTGAAAGCGGAGGACCTCATCGCGATCGACCCGAAGCGGAACCCCGGTGAGGAGAGCCGGCTCGGATGTCAGGGCTGACTTTAACATACGTGAAGCGTGAAGAGTAACGTCCGAGGTTTCTTGCGCTTCACGCTTCACTGTTCACGCTTCACTTTCTGAGCAATGCGGGCGATGTGCTCGGGCGTGGAGCCACAGCACGCGCCCACGATGTTGCAGCCGGCATCGATGAGCGCAGGATAGTCTCGCGCCATCTCGTCGGGATTCAGCTCGTAGGTGACCCGGCCCTCTTTCATGACCGGGAGCCCCGCGTTGGGGTACGCGATCAAGAGCGCCCCGGTCACACGCCGCATCTCGCGGATGATGGTGATGGCCCGGTCCGGCCCGCGACCACAATTCATTCCCAGCACATCGGCGCCGGCCTGCAACAGGAGGTGTGCGACCTCGGCCGGGCTATTTCCCCACATCGTGCGGTCACGGTCATTGGCTTCCTCGTACTGGAAGAACATGGTGACCATCACCGGAAGGTCCGCCACCGCCTTGCACGCCTTGATCGCGGCGAGCGCTTCTTCGGGATACATCATCGTCTCGACCGCAAAGAGGTCGACTCCCCCTTCGGCCAGCGCTTCGGCCTGCTCTTTGAAGTTCGCGAAGAGCTCGTCCTCGCTGACGTCGCCGTAAGGCTCCACGATGTGGCTGGTGGGACCGATCGAGCCCGCCACGTACTTGCCTGGCGGGCAGACCGAGCGAGCGAGCTGGGCCCCCTTGATATTCAGCTCCCGGGTGCGCTCGGGAATGTGATAGGCCGCGAGCTTGAGGCGGGTCCCTCCAAAACTGTTGGTCTCGACAAAATCGCTCCCGGCGTCGAAGTATCCCTTGTGAATGGCGCCCACCACCTCTGGGTGACTGTCGTTCCAGAGCTCCGGGCACGCGCCGTCCAGGAGCCCGGCGGCAAAGAGCATGGTGCCGTAGCCCCCGTCGAAGAGAAGAACCTCTCCCCCCTTTGCCCGCTCAATCAGCTCCCATCCCTTGCCAGCCATAGACTACACGTGAAGTGTGAAGAGTGAAGCGTGAAGCGCAAGAACAGTCTTCACGACTTGGCAGCGATCTCCGACTTCATCAATTCTTTGGCCCTGACTACGGCTAGCGTGGAGTCCCTAGCATAGCCGTCCGCGCCGATCTCATCCGCATAGGCCTGAGAGACCGGGGCTCCCCCGATCATCACCTTCACCGATTCACGAAGGCCGGCGGTCTCGAGCGCATCGATGGTCCGCTTCATCGCCGGCATCGTGGTGGTCATCAGCGCTGAGATGCCGACGATCTGAGCCGCGTGCTCCTTCACCGCGGCGACGAACTGTTCCGGCGCCACATCGCGCCCGAGGTTGAAGACCCTGAACCCGGCGCCCTCCAGCATCATCGCCACAAGGTTCTTTCCGATGTCGTGAAGGTCGCCCTGCGCGGTCCCGATCACCACGGTTCCGAGATACTCGTTCGTGCTCGAGGCCGTGATCAACGGCTTCAACAGGTCGAGCCCCGCGTACATGGCCCGGGCGGACAGCAACACCTGAGGCACGTAGTACTCGTTGCGACGAAACTTTTCCCCGACCACATCCATGCCGGGGATCAGCCCCTTGAAAATGAGATCGCGCGGGTCCATATTGAGATTCAGGCCGTCCCGGGTCATCCTCCCGACGGTGTCTTTGTCACCGAGAATCAGCGCCCTCGCCATCTGCGGGTAATCGAAGGAATCAGCCATCGCTCATCTCCCTCTGCCTCCCTTTTGTATCACGGGACCTGGCCGGCTACAAGAATGTGGAGCAGTAAGATGGCGGCTATTAAGGCGTGGTCTTGTCCGCCACGCTGAACTGCGCTGCAATCACGGAGGAATCGGAAGGGAGGCAAAACGCCCCTTCGAGCTTCACCGCGACGCGTGGGCAAGGAGGTCGTCTTTCCGATAGAGGATGCAGTGCCGGGAGTTGGGCGGGCACTCCCCGTGGCATGGCTCAGGATGGATCACAACATCCGAATGCGTGATGGTGGCCTCAATCTCCTTCTCGATGTGGTCAACAAGATCATGGGTGTCACCGAGCTGCAGGTGCCGGCAGAGGACGAGCGAGAGGTCAATAAGTTTCTGAGACCCCGCTCGCCGCGTGCGGAGGTCGTGGAAAGAGAGCACCGCAGAGTGGCGCGTGATCACCCGCTCGATCTCCCGACGGGTCTCCTCCGGCACCGCCGTATCCATCAGATCCTCGATGGAGCGCTTCATCAGCTTCGCGGAGGCCATCAGGATGACCCCGCCCACGCCGATCCCGATCAGGGGATCGAACAGGCCCTTTCCAGTCAATCGGGTCAGGACCAGCGCGACGAGCACGCCCAGGTTGGTCCAGATGTCGGAGGCGTAGTGGAGCGAGTCCGTCATCAACACGATGGAATCAGTCTTCCTCCCCACATGCGCGAGCCGCCGCACGATGATCCAGCTTCCCAGTATTGAGATCAGCATCACCGCGATCCCCCAGTCCACCCGAGTGGGGACGATCCCCAGCAGGAGCCGTCTGATCGAATCATAGACAACCCATCCGCCGATGATCGCGATCGCCGCCGCCTGAAAGAGCCCGGCCAGGTTCTCCGCCTTACCGTGGCCGTATGGATGACCGGCATCAGCCGGAGACTCAGCGAGCCGGATTGAGAAGAGATTCATGGCGGAGATGAACACGTCAACGAGCGAGTCCACCGCCGCAGAGATGATGCCGATCGAGTTCAGCATGATCCCGACAGCGAGCTTGATCACCCCGAGAGAAGCGGCCCCGATGATGGCGAAGCGCGCCGCAGCCTCCTTCTCGCTGCGTCTCAGCCCCAATCGATGTTCCATAGCGCCATCATATCAAAGTTACTCGTGCCGTGGCGATAAGCGTCGCATCTCTTCGTTCTCGGTCGTCGGAACCCCTCAACGTATACTGCATACGCCTCGGGGTTCCTCCTCCCTCGGGCCTCGATCTGCTCGCTTCTCAGCACGGCGCGGGTGGACGTCAAAAAATAAAGTCTGACAGAAACGTGCAGACTTTTGGCGAACAAGCAACCTGGACGCCTGTCGAGCAATTTCCGCCGTCTAGGCTTTTGT
>DATEAO010000289.1:0-2017 GCA_035288345.1 Candidatus Methylomirabilota bacterium
CCCGGAGCGGCTGATAATAGAGAAAGCGCTCGGTGTGGTTCAGGGTGAAGTCCTGGCGCGCCGCGCCCAACGGACCCATGTAGGCCAGCGCGCGCACGGACTCCATGGGCACCTCGCGCGGCAGCGCAATGGTCACCTCGGCCGAGCGGATCGGCGCCTCCCACTCGTTGCCGGTCACATTCCAGTAGAGCTCGTCCTGAGAATCCGCGCTTTGAAGCGCCCGGTGGACTCGATAGCGAATCGTGATGGTGCGCTTCGTGTCCTGAGCGTCGGGGACCGAGGCTGTGATCTTCACGTAACGCCCCGGATAGGACACCTCGGTTTTGAGCGGTTGGCCGTTCTCGTCAACGACGCGGGCGCTGGTGATGCGCAGCGCGTGCTCGACGCCCTGCCGCTCGTAGCGGTGCGGGATGAGGCGGAAGATCTCCTGGTGAGGGCCTTTGAAGAGGAACGTGATCGTCTCGTCCACCATGAGGCTGGCATCCGGATGCACCTGCATGAAGACCTTGAGCGACTCGATCGAATACGATCGAGGTTGAGCGAACGCGGGCGGGCTGAACAAGAGCAGCAGGACGAGACCGAAACACATCCTATGCATGGACGGCGGGGATCGGCGCTAGCTCGAAAAGGAGACGTGCGGGACCTGGCGCTCTTGCGGCCGGTCGAGCTCGAAGAAGCCCTGCTTTCTGAACTGGAAAGTCGTCGCGACCAGATTCGAAGGAAAGCGCTCGATCGCGCTGTTCAGGTCCCGCACCACCGCGTTGTAGTAGCGTCGGGAGTTCTGGAGTGTGTCTTCGATCTCGTCGAGACTCGACTGGAGCTGTCGGAAATTCTCGTTCGCTTTGAGCTCAGGGTATGACTCGGCCACCGCGAAGAGTGAGCGAAGCGCGCGGGTGAGTTGATTTTCAGCCTGCGCCCGGATCTCAGGCGACGCCGCGTTCAGGGCCGCGCTCCGCCATCGAGTGACCTCGTCCAGCGTCTTTCTCTCGTGGGCGGCATACCCCTTGACCGTCTCCACAAGGTTCGGGACCAGGTCGGCGCGGCGCTTGAGCTGGACATCGATATCTGACCATGCCTCGCGGGAGCGCTGGCTCAACCCCACCAGTTTGTTGTAGGCAGCGATCGCGAACCAGATCAGCAGCGCCAAAAGAGCCAGAAAGATCCATCCGCCAACCGTCATCGCGTCACCTCGTGCCGAGCGGTCACTCTGAATAGCAATCACCAACCACTATAGCCAGCGCGCAAAACGCGAGTCAAAAAATCGGGACCGATAAAAGGAAAAATGGGTTTCGCTGAGGAGCCGAAATTCAGGTACCATCGAGGCGTGAACCGGCACGCAGGCCCGCGTGAGCCTCAGGAAGCTTCTCCCATCCCGGAGCCGTCGTATGCGGAGCGGGCCAGAACTCTTGTCTACCTCGCGCGGGCCGGGACACTCGCCACGGTCTCGAGAAAACACTCGGGGCACCCGTTCGGGTCCGTGATGCCATATGCGCTGGATAACGGCCGGCCGGTCTTCCTCATCAGCACGATGGCGGTGCACACTCAAAATCTTCACGCCGACTGCCGGGCCAGCCTCCTCGTCACTCAACCGGGGGCCGCGGGCGACCCGCTGGCCGCCGGGCGCGTGACGCTCATGGGAGAGGCTGTTCCTGTTGCTTCGGAAGCGCGCGCGCCGGCTCGGAGCGCATATCTCGACCGCCACAAGAACGCCGCCTACTGGGTGGACTTCGACGACTTCAGTTTTTACCGGCTCGAAGTCCGAGATGTCTATTACGTCGGCGGGTTTGCGGCGATGGATTGGGTCACGGCTGAAGAGTATCTTTCGGCGCGGCCTGACCCGCTAGCCGATTCCGCCCAAGAGATCATCGAGCACATGAACCGCGACCATTCTGACGCCCTTCTCACATTTGCCCACGTGTTGGCCGGCACTCCCGCTGGTGAAGCGTTGATGGTCTCGGTCGATCGCCTCGGGTTCAAGCTTCGGATCAAGAGCGAAGGGCGTCTCCACGGCGTGCGC
>DATEAO010000290.1:0-8134 GCA_035288345.1 Candidatus Methylomirabilota bacterium
GACCTGAAAAAGCGGATAACCAAGATACCAGAGGCCATTTTCAACAAGCCACAAAAGCGCTCCCAGCCCCATCGTCGCCAGGAAACCAGTGGGCTGGCGATGGAAGAGCACCAGAAAGATCGAGAGGAGGAACAGGCTCCCGATCACCGCAAGCCCGTGCGCGGGAAGACCAAGCAACAGCGCAACGCCGCTCAACCCGGCCGCGAGAGGGGCGCCGTACGCCCACCAACGCTTCAACGCGACCGCGCGCTCCATGCCGATCACTGCGCCGAGAAAGCCGTTGACCATGAGTGGGCCGTGGCCCATGACAAGGGCCGGGCCTCCGACGGACGGAACCCAACCCAACCGAATCAACCCCGCGACAAGCCCCGCCAGAAGCGAGAGCCCGCCGAGGGCCATCAGCGGCAAGCGGAGACGGTGCAAACCGGCCGAGGGGAGCATGCATCAGAGCTCGCGTGGAACAGAGGGCGCTCTGACCCGACTCCACATATTGAAGACGAACAGCAGACCGGCCAGGAGTTGCCCCAGGCCGCCGAGGGCGATGAGTGGCGTGAGACCGAGCGACGGCCAGAAGGCCATCACGACCTCCGTGAAGAAGCGGAGCGCGGTCGAAAGGGTGATGATCCAGTAGGTCACGGCAGCCAGCTCGGGCCGGTAGCGCGTGTCGTCCCGGCGGGGGCGGGGAAACATCCACGTCGCAACCCCCATGATGAGCATCACGACGAACCCGACAAGGAGCAGATGCACGTGGGCCGTAATCAAAAGGTGTGGAATGGTCCAGCCCAGAAATCCCCATGCCACTGACATGCCTCCGCCAACGAAGAGCCCGAGCAGGAAGCAGGCAAAGCTGGTCTTGATGTAGCGCTGGATCAGGGGCGGCATCGCCCCTCAAACGAGGTGGTGCTTCGTGGCAAGCGCGACGGCTTCCAGGCGGCTGTGCGCGTCCAGCTTGGCCAGGATGTTCTGCACATGGTTCCTCACGGTCGCCGAGCTGATGCAGAGCTTGTCCGAAATGGCGTCGGTCCTCAGCCCCCCGGCCACGAGTTGGAGAATCTCCCGCTCCCGCTTCGTCAACTCCGGCGCTGCGCCGTTGTTGGACACCGGAGCCGGGGAGAGATCTTCCTTTTCGCGAATCAGCTCCTGGAGCCGGTGGAGATAGGTGACATCTCGAAAGAGATGCGCGGTCACCTCGAGCCCTCCGCGATTGCCCGGCAGCACGATGATGCTGACGTTGAGCCAGGCCGAGCGCCGGTTCTTGGTCGCGACTTCCATGTCGTAGTGCTGCACCCGCTCCCCCCGCTTCACCATGGTGAGGACGTGGCACCCGGCGTGGCAGAGACGATTGCCGGAGCCATCGAGCCCCTTCAGGATCTCGCAACACGCCTTTCCCAAGACCTCCCGCCGGGAGTAGCCGAGGATTTTCTCGGCGGCGTCGTTCCAGAGGACTATTCGCCCCTGGGCATCGACAGCCACGACCCCATCGGCGGTGTTGGCGAGCAGATCGAGTTGGTCAACCATGGTCTTCACCTCGCGCTGACGTTTCTGTCAACCTTGTTTCGACAATTCACTCGCGCCGGGCCGAGAAGCGAGCCAATTCGGGGTCCGGGGCCAGGGGTCCGGGATCCGCATTTCTGACTGCGAGCCCCGAACCCCGGGCCCCGAGACGGAAGGAAAAGATGCGACGCTTATCGGCACGGCGCTAGACCTGGACGGCCTCGCTCACCACCAGCACGGGGATCGGCGCGTCCTCGAGCAGACGGGCGGCAAAGCCGTTTTTCTCTAATTCAAGCCGCGAGCTTCCCAGGTGCAGCGGATCCCGGCGACCCACGGCCACCAGATCGTAGTCGCCTGAAGCGATCGCCTCCAACGCCACGGTCGCCGGCTCCCCACTCAGACACTCGGCTTCGACCCCGACCCCTTCGTCCTCCGCCAGGCGCCGGTAGCCAGCCAGCAGATCGCCGATGATCTCATCCACCCCTCGCGTGTCCCCCTCCAAACGAAGCCCCTCCACGTATTGGGCGCTCTTCACGGCCAGCAGCAGCTTCAGACCGAGTCCGAGCTGTGCTGCCAGACGGGCGGCCGCGCTGACGACTTTCGGCGACAGCGGCGTGCCAAGCACGGGCACCAACAATTTTCCTGCCGGCGGGACCAGACGAGGGGCGCGATCCAGACGTCCTTCCACGTTGCCGTTGTGCAGCACCTGTCTGAACGCGCGGAAGATATCGGTCTCAGTCAGGACCCCGACAAGCTGGCCATCGCTTACGACCGGACACCCGCCGATCTTCTTCTCCTGCATAGTCCTCACCGCGATCTCCAACGGCGTCTCCGGGGTTACGGTCACGACGGGCGCGCTCATGATGTCGCGCACGGGGATCCGCTCCAAAAGATAGTGGAGCTCCTGTGTGGACAGCGTGTTCGCGTCGGAGGCCCACGCCTCTCTGAGATCGCGGTCTGTCACGATCCCCACCAGCCGGTCGGCCTCCATCACAGGCAGCCGCCGGATCCCGCGCTGACGCATGATCGCCCGGGCGAGCACGATCATCTCCTTTGGACTCACCGTTATCGGGTCTTTGCTCATCCACTCTCCGACACGCATGGGCTTCGGCCCCCCTTGCCTTCCACATTCTTTGCCTGGCCAGAAAAGCACAAAGAATGCCACCATGCGGACTCACGAGTTTTCAAGGAGTTGGGCAGAGCGGGCGAGACCACAGCGACCGTCCCACTGGGGTAGCCCCGCCTCCCCTGTCGCGCCGCTGCCCCAGTGCGGGCGGATCTTGAGGTGAACATTTCAAGCGGGGTGTTTTTCAACACCCTGCGAGAAAAGAGGCTGTGGATCTTTTCAGTATCGACTCGCCGCCGGCCAACGGTTCATTCGCGTGAGAGGCCGTACTTCTTGAGCTTGTAACGAAGGACCCGCTCGCTGATCCCGAGCAGCTCCCCGGCGCGGGTCTGCACATTGCCGGATTGGAGCAGGGCGTCATGGATCATCCGGCGTTCAAGCTCCTCAACCGCTGCGGGAAGGCTGCCGGGCGTTGCGGGCTCCTCGGTCAGCTCGTCGAGCGCCACAGGAAGGTCGGCAAGGTCGATGACGCCGTCGCGAGTGAGCACGACCGCGCGCTCGATGATATTCTCCAGCTCGCGGACGTTGCCCGGATAGTCGTACCGGAGGAGCAGCTCGCGGGCTTCGTGCGTGAGCCCTTTGATCTGCTTGGCGTTGACGCGCCCGAACTTTTCCACGAAGTGCTCGATCAGCAGCGGGAGGTCTTCGCGTCGCTCGCGCAACGGAGGAAGCGCAATGGTCACGACGTTGATTCGGTAGTAGAGGTCGTCGCGAAATCGGCCGGCCTTGATCAGCGTTTCCAGGTCGCGATGGGTCGCGGCCAGCACGCGGACATTCACCGCGATCGACCGGCTGGATCCGACCCGCTCGAACTCGCGCTCCTGGATCACCCGGAGAAGCTTCACCTGAAGGTGGAGTGGAAGGTCGCCGATCTCGTCCAGGAACATACTCCCGCCGTCGGCCATCTCGAAGCGGCCCTTGCGGGCCGCCACGGCGCCGGTGAAGGCGCCCTTCTCATGGCCGAAGAGCTCCGACTCCATGAGGCTCTCGGGAAGCGCGGCGCAGTTCACCGTCACCAGAGGCCCGGAGGCGCGCGGGCTCGCGTAATGGATCGCCTTGGCGATCAGCTCCTTTCCGGTGCCGCTTTCTCCTCGGATCAGCACCGTGGCATCGCTCTGCGCCACCCGCTTGACCAGGGAGAGCACCTCCTGCATCCGCCCGCTCTCGCCGATGATCCCCTCGATCCGGTGGCGCTCCCGGAGGGCTTCGCGGAGCTCTCGATTCTCGGTCAGAAGGCGTTGACGCTCCCTCACCTGACTGATCCGGTGGAGCAGATCGTCCAGGTTGAGCGGTTTGGTCAGATAGTCCGACGCGCCCGCCTTGATTGCGGAGACCGCGGTCTCGATCGTCCCATAGGCCGTCATCACAATGACGGGAGTCTCGGGGTTCTGGCGTCGCACCGCTTCGATCAGCTCGAGGCCGGAGAGGTCAGGCATCTTCTGATCGGTCAGCACGAGATCGAACGGCTCGCGCTCAAACTGCTTGAGCGCCTCTCGCCCGCTCAGGGCGAGCGCGACCGCGAAGCCGCGCTTGGCGAGAAACCCGCCAACCAGCTCGAGCTGCGCCGGCTCGTCGTCCGCCACAAGCACACGGAACGGTTCAGCCATCTTTCGGATTTTGGATTTTCGATTGGGGACTTTGGAGTGGGATGTTCGATTGGCGGCCCACGGCCTCACAGGGGATCGTGACCGTGAAGACGCTCCCTTTTCCCGCCTGGCTCTTGGCCTCGATGGTTCCGCCGTGGGCCTCAACGATCCGTCGCGCGATGGCAAGCCCGAGCCCCAAGCCCTTGGTCTTTGAGGTGACGTAGGGCTCAAAGACCTTTGGGAGGAGGTCGGGAGGTACGCCCTCTCCGGTGTCCTCAACAGCCAAGACGAGAGCCTTTCGAAGCGCCGAGGCCGCGACGGTGAGAGTGCCGCCTTGAGGCATCGCCTCAAAGCTGTTCACCACGAGGTTCAGCAAGAGCTGCTTCATCTGGTCGCGGTCCCACCGGGCCAGCGGGAGATCAAAGGGAGCGTTGAGGACGATCCGAACTCCACGACTCTCGGCATCAGCCTCGACGAGGGCCGTCACTTCCTTCAGCAGCTCTTCCACCTTTACGCTCTCGAGCTTGAGCGGGAGGGGGCGGGCCAGCGAGAGGAACTCCTCAACGATCCCGTTCAGGCGCTTCACCTCCCCTTGCGTGACATCCACCATCCGCGTGTATTCGGCGAGATTGTCATTGGGCTGGAACTCCCGGCGAAGGCGCTGAAGCCCCATGGAAATGGCGTTGAGAGGGTTGCGGATCTCGTGGCCCACCACTGCGGCGAGATTCCCCAACGACGAGAGACGCTCCCGCCGCTCGACCTCGGATTCCAAACGCTTCACCTCACTCAGGTGGCGGTGCTGGATGTAGAAGATGAATCCCATTCCCAGCGCCCCCACCAAGAGGATGGCCAGGCTGAGGGTGAGAGCTGACCTGAGATCCTGCTGCCAGGCCCGCTCCATCGGCGCAGTTGAAAACACAATGCGGAGGAGACCGAGCCTCGAGCCGTCCAGGGTGAGCAGCCGTAAGACCTCAAAGCTCTCTTTCCCCTCAGGCGCAACGAGACGGCTCGCGCTCCTCTGCTCGCTCAATGCCTGGCGGACAACGGGATCATTCTCTCGCTGACCAATGCGTGACGCATCGGAGTGGGCGAGCAATACCAGGTCAGACCCGAGAAGCGCAACCTCCTCGATCCCGGGCTGCCGGCCCAGCTCTTCGATTGCTCGCTCGACCCCGATCTCGTTTCTAAAATTCAGAATGTAGTCAGCGTCGGCATGCACCGCGATAATCCCGTGGAAGCTCCGAGCGCTAATGGCCACGCCGAAGAGACTCCCCTCCCAGAATTTTCTCTCACGAAGCGCTGGAGGCCTTTCGGTTTTCCGTTCCTCTGTTCCTGTCTCACCGCCCCCACCCCAGCGGCGCCCCCACATAAACCTCGTCATCTCCTGATGGCGTTGGGCTTCTGCACCCGGGGCCGGCGGCATCATCCCCATCATCCCTCTCATCCCGCGAGGCATGGGAGGCGGGATGTAGGGCCGCCCCTCCGAATCGAGCAGATCGACGCGGCGGAGCCTGTTCGCCACGCTGATCTCTGCCAACGCCTTCTTATCAAGAGGACCGGAGAGGAGGAGCTGGTCGATCAGCCTGGCGTTGTCGAAGAGGCGCTGGGCAATCATCTCCTCCATCAGGACGTTCCCACGGATGGCATTTCGACTGCTGGTCTCGAAGACTTCGGCCAGAGCCAGGCCTCTTTCTTCAAGCTGGCGGCGAAGCTCCTGTTGAGTCCGGCGCGCGGAAAGAGTGGCGAAGACGGCAACCAGGACCAGAAGAAGGAGGATTGAAGCTCCGAAGTAGCGAGGGAGGAAGAGCCGCATCACGCATTCCCCACAGCAGCTATTCTACCAGGGACGCGTTCAGCAGTCAGGAGATCGACTCATCAGTCACTGCGGGGAGAGCGCGATGCCGGCAGATTGGAGGGGCTGACTGATCTTCTCCTTGATCCACTTGGCGTCCCACCACTCGAGCGGCGTCACTGGAACTCCGTGGATCAGCACCGTGAAGTGAAGGTGGTCGCCGATCGCGAGCCCGGTGGCTCCTGAGCGGCCGAGCGCTTCCCCTTTCTCCACGACCCGTCCGACTTTCACGTCGATGCCGCTGAGATGGCCGTAGAGGGTCGCAAGCCCGAGCCCGTGGTCGAGGATCACGGCGTTCCCGTAGATCGTGAGAGGCTCAGCGAGGACCACCTTGCCGCGGTTGGCCGCGGTCACCGGGCTCTCGCGCGTGGACGCAAGATCGTACCCCATGTGGACCTGTGAGTCGACCGCTTTTCCGTCGAAGAGGTACGTGCGCTGCTCCGCGAAGTTGCTGAAGACCTTCGCGTTCTTCTGAGCGGCAAACACGCCGTTCCAGAGCGGCTTCGGATCTGTGGTTCGCGTGACAGCTCGGATTCGCTCGTCAGCTTCCTTCCGCTTGTCGCGATTCACCGCCAGAAAGCCCTGAAGGAGCTCGTCACTGCTGGTCAAGCTCGCGCCTGGCAGCAGCTCAGGGAGCTTCTGCCTCAGGAGGGTCTCCGTGATCTTCACCGTATCAGTCTTGAACTTCCTCGCCAGGAGCTGGGCGCCGACCGCACGCGACGCGCTATTGCCCGCCTCGTCCTCTGCGGTCAGGAAAACCGGTGTCGTGGTCGGGGCGTCGTAGGGAATCGCGAAGAGCGCGACGAAGAGCGATGGATCAGAGCCAAGACCACTCACGCCCGGGAAGATCAAGCTCCCGACAGAGACGCCGCTCTTCTCAGCCCCTCTGGCTCTGTAGACCACGAGCCCCCCACCTCCCTGGTGGAGGTACTGGGTCACGCTCAACGTTTCAAGAGTTGGAGGGGTGTAGTCGACCGTCACGGGTTGAGAGAGGCTCGGCTGTTTTTTCTGGCCGAGAGGCCGCCAGAAGCTGTCGCGAGCGGAGACTTCGAGCCGCGCCGGCCCCTCCTGGAGCCCGAGCGCTTTCGCATCCACCGTCAGCGTCAGCGCGCGCTGAGCCAAGAGCGGCCGAGCAAACAGCTCGCCCCCTATCCTGGCCGCTTTCGCTCCCTGGACCAGCGTGACTTCAACTGACTCGATCCCTCCGCGCGCTGCGGTCAGGGAGAGATTCAGCGTGGCCTTCTGCCCGATATATTTCACGGGCTGAGTAAGAGCAGCGTGGACACCGGGACCGGATTGCAGCCACCAGAGCACACCTGCTCCGAGACCGACGACAAGGAGAAGGACGAGGAAAACGGCCGGCGAGATTCGTCTCTTGGATTTGCGCACGGAATTGTATCTTACCGGCGCCCCGGCGATCAGTCAACCAAAGAGAAGGTGGACAGGAGCGCCGGCATTTTGTATTCTTACGAGTCGGACGGCAGAGGTCGATGTCGCCGTCCACCTTCGTTTGATTATGGCCATGGGCAGGTAGCTCAGTTGGTAGAGCACAGGACTGAAAATCCTGGTGTCGCCAGTTCAATTCTGGCCCTGCCCACCATTTTTTCCTTTCAGTCCGGCTCGCACCCGTTACTCCCACTTCCGCTGGTCGAGAATCTTCTTTGCGCCGTCAGGGATACTGCCGGGGGGAACGACCTCCACATCGCCGCGCAGCTTCATCACATCCCGAATGGCTCGGGTCAATCCCGCGGCGACGGCCGGGCCGGCCGCGGCCCCGGCAAGCTCGACCCGAAACACCAGCTCGTCCAGGTGATCTTTTCGCGTGACCACCACCTGGTAGCGGCTGACGCCAGACACCCGCGCCGCCGCCTCATCAGCTAGGCGCGGATGAATGAAGATCCCGCGCACCTTGGTCAGCTCGTCCGTGCGCCCGCGCCACCCGAGCATGCGCGCCGAGGTCCGACCGCACGGGCACTTCTCGTTTGAAATGATCGTCAGGTCTCCGGTCCCAAAGCGAATCATCGGAAACGCCATGTGGTTCACGGTGACGACCAGCTCGCCGAGCTGGCCGTTCTG
>DATEAO010000291.1:0-6476 GCA_035288345.1 Candidatus Methylomirabilota bacterium
GCTCTGGTCCGAGCATTGTAGCTACAAACACTCCCGCCCATTTTTGAAACGCTTCCCCACCAAAGCGCCGCACGTCCTCCAAGGGCCTGGGGAAAATGCGGGCGTCGTGGATCTTGGCGACGGGCTCGCCCTTGTGCTGAAGATCGAGAGCCATAACCACCCCTCCTTTATCGAGCCGTTCCAGGGCGCGGCCACGGGGGTGGGCGGGATCATCCGCGACATCTTCACCATGGGGGCCCGACCGATCGCGCTTCTGGATTCCCTTCGGTTCGGTGCCCCGGATGATCCGAAAAACCGCTACCTGATCGGGGGCGTGGTCTCCGGGATCTCATGGTACGGCAACTGTATCGGGATCCCGACCCTGGGCGGAGAAGTGGTCTTCGCTCCCGAGTACAGCCAGAACCCGCTCGTCAACGTTCTCTGCGTGGGGCTGGTTGAAAAGAACAAGATCCTGCTCGCGCGCGCTGAAGGGGTCGGGAACAGCGTGATCTACGTCGGCGCGAAGACCGGCCGCGACGGAATCCACGGCGCCACCATGGCCTCCGCCACATTTGACGAGGGCGCTGAGGAGCGGCGCCCCACCGTGCAGGTCGGCGATCCATTCACCGAGAAACTTCTTCTTGAAGCATGCCTTGAGGCCATGGCGACAGGCGCGATTGTGGGGATCCAGGATATGGGGGCAGCAGGGCTCGCGTGCTCGAGCGCCGAGATGCCATCTCGGGCAGGCACGGGGCTGGAGATCGAGCTGAGCCGCGTCCCTCAGCGCGAGCCGGGAATGACGCCGTACGAGATCATGCTCTCGGAGTCACAGGAGCGGATGCTCCTGGTGGTGGCGCGGGGTCGCGAGCACGAGGTCCAAAAGGTCTTCGCGAAGTGGGAGCTTGATGCGGTGCCGATCGGTCGGGTCACGGGTGACCAGATCTTGAGGGCCACGATGGATGGCGAGGTGGTCGCGGAACTGCCGGTGCGCGCCCTCACGGATGAGGCGCCGGTCTACGAGCGGCCCACACACCGCCCGGAGTGGCTCGATGCGCTGCAGGCGTTTGATCCCATGACCCTCCCTGAGCCGGTTGACTATGGCCGGGCGCTGATTCAGCTCCTCGCTTCACCGCGCATTGCGTCGAAGGAGTGGGTCTGGCGCCAGTACGATCACATGGTCGGGACGAACACGCTGGTCCTTCCCGGTTCTGACGCGGCAGTGCTCAGGATCAAGGGAAGTGAGAAAGCGATCGCGGTCACGACCGATGGGAACGGACGTTACTGCTTCCTGGATCCGGCCGCTGGGGGCGCGATGGCTGTGGCTGAGGCCGCTCGCAATCTCTCGTGCTCAGGGGCTCGCCCGCTGGCCGTGACTGACTGCCTCAACTTCGGATCTCCTGAGAAGCCGGAGATCCTCTGGCAGTTTGCTCAGGTTGTCGAGGGAATTGCTCACGCCTGCAGAACGCTCGAGATTCCGGTGGTGAGCGGCAATGTTTCTTTCTACAATGAAACTGTGGGGCGGGCCGTGCTGCCAACGCCCGTGATCGGGATGGCCGGGCTCCTTGAGAGGGCCGAGTGGCGGACCACTCAATGGTTTCACGCTCCCGGAGACTACATCATGCTATTGGGGCCTCCCCAGGTGAGCTTGGGCGGGAGCGAATACCTTGAGCTGATCCACGGTCAAGTGGCGGGGCGGTTGGCGCCACTGGACTGCTCAGTCGAGCAGGCCCTCGGAGCCGCGCTCCGGGCAGCCATTGAGGCGAGGCTGATCCACTCCGCTCACGACGCCTCGGACGGCGGCCTCGCGGTCGCGCTCGCTGAGTCATGCATCAGCGGTCCGGTCGAATACGGCGCTGACCTGGAGATTGTGGAACGCGACAGGCCCGATCTGGCGCTCTTCGGCGAGGGGCCATCGCGCGTGGTGGTCTCGGTTCCGCCTGAGGCGATGGAGCCATTCGAGCATCTCATGGGGGAGTGGACCGTACCGTGGCAGGTGATCGGGCGTGTTGGCGGGCATCGGTTCCGCGTTCAGATTGGCGGACGACCGGTCATCGATCTTCCGGTGACTGAGCTCGGCCATGCGTGGAGGAACGGGTTTGCGAATGCCGTCTCATAGCCTAGAGGACAAGTTTCACGACGAGTGCGGCATTGTCGGGATCTGGAACCATCCCGAAGCCGCGAATCTCGCCTATCTGGGCCTCTATGCGCTCCAGCACCGGGGGCAGGAATCTGCCGGAATCGCGGCCACTGATGGCGAGCGATTCCACGTGGAAAAGGCGATGGGGTGGGTGGCTGATGTCTTCAGTCCTGAGCGGCTGAGGCGTCTTTCCGGGCATCATGCCATCGGGCATGTTCGCTACTCGACCTCAGGCAGCTCCACGACGAAGAACGCCCAACCGATCGAGGGGCGCTTTGCCCATGGTCCGATCGCGCTGGGCCATAACGGCAACCTGGTGAATGCTCAACCGTTGAGGAGCGAGTTGGAGGGGGAGGGCGCGATCTTCCACTCGGACTCCGATTCCGAGGTGATCCTGCATCTCCTGGCCCGCGCGCAGGGATCCACCCTGGTGGATGGGCTCTGCCGGGCGTTGAGCCGGGTGAAGGGCGCGTATTCGCTCGTGCTGCTCACACCGGACAGTCTGATCGCCGTGCGTGATCCATTCGGCTTCCGTCCGCTCGTGCTCGGCAAGTTCGGAGAGAGCTGGGTCTTCGCCTCGGAGACATGCGCGCTTGATCTCCTGGAGGCGAAATTCGTTCGGGAGGTCGAGCCGGGCGAGATCGTCACCGTGACTGGCCAAGGGCTCTCTTCGACAAAACCATTCGCCCGCGAATCGCCGGCCCAGTGCGTCTTCGAGTATGTGTATTTCGCGCGCCCTGATTCAAACCTCTGGGGGCGCAATGTCCACGGGGTGCGGAAGGCGTTGGGTCGCCAGCTCGCCCGCGAGCATCCGGTCTCGGCCGATGTCGTGATTCCCGTGCCCGACTCCGGGATGGGCGCGGCGCTCGGGTTCGCCGAGGAATCAGGGATCCCGTTTGAGGTGGGGCTGATTCGCAATCACTACGTGGGACGGACCTTCATCGAGCCGCGACAGGGGATCCGCCACTTCGGCGTGAAGGTGAAGCTGAACCCGATGCCCGAGACCCTGAGTGGGCGGCGGGTGGTTGTGGTGGATGACTCCATCGTGCGAGGGACCACGAGCAGGAAGATCGCCAAGATGATTCGAGGCGCCGGCGCTCGAGAGGTTCATGTGAGGATCTCCTCGCCTCCGATCCAGTGGCCGTGCTATTACGGGATCGACACCCCCAAGCGGAAAGAGCTGATCGCTGCGACTCATCACCTGGAGGAGATTCGGCGCTACCTGGATGCGGATAGCCTCGGGTACCTCTCACTGGATGGGATGCTGAAGGCCACGGGCTCGGACCCCAGCCTGTTCTGCCACGCCTGCTTCACGGGTGGCTGCCGGGTCGGATTTGAGCAGGAAGAGACGCCGCAGCTTCGCCTGTTTGATGCGTAGCTCTATGCCGGCTTCAATCGGGGTCCGGGGTCCGGGGTCCGGGGCTCGGGGCTCAGGGTCCGGCACCCGTAGGTTTGGGGGACCCAAACCTGGACACGGGTACCCCCGCGTCCAGATTTCGCGAAGCGAAATCTGCGGGGGGGATCGGGATTAGGACTCCTGGATGCGAACCCCGAACCCCAAACCCCGAACCCCGAAAGGAACGCGAAGTCTGCCTCGGCAACCATGCCCCCCAACCTTGAAAGGCGCGCTAACGTACAGACACGCCGGCGTGGACATCGAGGCGGGGGACGAGGCTGTTCGAAGGATCGCACCCCTCGCGAAGACAACCTTTCGCCCCGAAGTCATCGGCGAGATCGGCGCCTTTGCAGGGCTCGTCACACTTCCCCAACGCTATCGGAATCCGGTCCTGGTGGCCTCCGCTGATGGCGTGGGGACAAAACTCAAGGTGGCCTTTCTCGCGGGCCGTCACGACACGGTAGGGATCGACCTTGTTGCGATGGGGGTGAACGATCTTCTGGTGCACGGCGCTGAGCCGCTCTTTTTCCTCGACTACCTGGCCGCCTCGAAAGTGATCCCGGAGCGGGTCGAAGCGATTGTGAGTGGAATCGCCGAGGGATGCCGACAGGCTGGTTGCGCGCTCATTGGCGGTGAGACTGCCGAGCTTCCTGACTTTTATGCGCCTGGGGAATACGATCTGGCAGGCTTCGCCGTTGGTGTGGCTGAGCGCGACCGGATCGTCAACGGGGCGGCGATCAAACCCGGGGATCGCGTGTTGGGGCTGGCCTCTTCAGGGCTCCACTCAAACGGGTTTTCCTTGGCTCGGAAGATCGTGTTCGAAACAATGGGGCTGACCGTTCGTGACCTGCTTCCCGGGCTTAGCCGGACAGTGGGCGACGAGCTCCTCTGCCCAACTCGGATCTACGTTCGATCAGTCCTGCCACTTCTCGAGGAGTGCGCTCCGCACGGGATGGCTCACGTGACTGGCGGCGGAGTCACCGGAAATCTTCCTCGTGTGCTTCCCGACGGCTGCAGAGCAGTGATCAAGAAAGGGGGCTGGCCGGCTCCACCGATTTTCTCGCTTCTGGGAGAAGCCGGGAAAGTCACTGAGGCTGAGATGTTCAGGACGTTCAACATGGGGATCGGATTCATTCTGGTCGTGGGAGCTGAGGAGAAGGAGCGCGTGGCCCGCAAGCTCGCGGGCCTGGGCGAGCAACTCTTTGAGATCGGTGAGATTGTTTCCGGTAAGCGAGGCGTCAGCTATGTCTAGACCTGTCCTCATCAGTATGGTACGCGGGAATCAAATGAGGTGTCAGATGACAGATGTCAGATGTCGGTCGGTCGGGTTTCAGGCATCCGAGATCCGACATCCGAGATCCGAGGTCTGAAATGCGAACCCCGAACCCCGGACCCCGAATCCCGCTTCCGATCGGCGTGCTGGCGTCTGGGCGCGGCTCGAACTTTCAAGCGATCATTGACGCGATCGAGGCCGGGCGCCTCGACGCGCGGATCGCGCTCCTGGTGACCGATCGTCCTGACGCACAGGCCATCGAGCGGGCACGGCGGCACGGCGTGAAGTCAGCGTTCGTGGATCCGAAGGCGTACGACAGCAGGGAGATGTTCGACAGGGCGCTGGTCTCTCTATTGAAGGCTCATCAGGTCGAGCTGGTCTGCCTTGCAGGGTTCATGAGGATCCTCTCGAAAACGATCCTCGATGCCTTCCCGGGGCGGATCATGAACATTCATCCCTCGCTCTTGCCGTCGTTCCCGGGGCTCCACGCCCAGCGCCAAGCGCTTCGGCACGGGGTGAAGGTGTCCGGCGCGACCGTGCATTTCGCTGATGACGGCGTGGATTCCGGCCCGATCATCCTTCAGGCCGCGGTGCCGGTCAAGGACGACGACTCTGAAGAGAGTCTTGCCGCGCGTATCTTGCACCAGGAGCACCAGATCTACCCGCGCGCGATCCAGCTCTACGCGGAAGGTCGATTGAAGCTCATTGGGCGCCGGGTCCTCATCGAGGAGAAATAATGAGCCGAATCAAGCGGGCGTTGATGAGCGTGCACGACAAGGAAGGTCTGGTGGAGTTCGCTCGAGGACTTCAGGGTCTCGGGTGCGAGATTCTCTCCACAGGCGGGACCGCCAAGCTGCTCCGAGACTCGGGTGTGAAGGTTGTTGACGTCTCCGAGGTGACCGGGTTCCCGGAGATGCTTGACGGGCGCGTGAAGACGCTCCATCCGAAGGTTCACGCGGGAATCCTCGCGCGCCGAGACAAGCCTGAGCATCTCGCCCAGCTCAAGGCTCAGGGGATCGAGGCGATCGACCTCGTCGTCATCAACCTCTACCCGTTCGAAAAGACCGTCGCGAAGCCCGACGTCACCCTGGCTGAGGCCATCGAGCAGATCGACATCGGGGGACCGGCGATGATCAGAGCCGCGGCAAAAAACTGGCAGGGTGTGGCGGTTGTGGTCGGCCAAGAGCAGTACGCGCCACTGCTTCACGAACTGAAGAAGAGCGACGGACGCCTCTCGGATGAGACGCGCTACCGCTTGGCCCAGGAGGCGTTCCGTCGCACAGCGCAGTATGACGCCGCGATCGCCGCGTATCTGAGAAGCCCCGGCGTGACCGGACGTGAGCCCGCTGCGCCTGACGCATCGAAGTTCTCCCCCGTGATCCGCCTCGAGCTTGAAAAGAGAGAGGAGCTACGGTACGGGGAGAACCCTCACCAGTCGGCCGCGTTCTATCGTCAGCTCCATGCTGCCGCGTGGGGCGTGGCGAACGCTCGCCAGCTTCACGGTCCCGAGCTCTCATACAACAACTACCTCGACTTCTCAGCAGCGCTCGGCCTGCTCTTGGAGTTCGGCGATCCGGCCGCGGTCGTGATCAAGCACACCAACCCGTGCGGCGCGGCGATCGGCGGCTCGGTCGGCGACGCCATGAGAAAGGCCAAAGCCTCCGATCCGGTGTCGATCTACGGCGGGATTG
>DATEAO010000292.1:0-7061 GCA_035288345.1 Candidatus Methylomirabilota bacterium
AGATTCAGGCCATGGGGTTCGACGTCATTTACCTGCCGCCCATCCATCCCATCGGTCGCGCGCACCGAAAGGGGCGGAACAACACGCCGGCCGCGACCTCGGACGAGCCGGGGAGCCCGTGGGCCATCGGCAACGAGCACGGGGGGCACAAGTCGGTGGCCCCCGACCTCGGCACGCTGGAGGATTTCCGCCGGTTCGTGCAGGCGGTCCGATCGCGCAGCATGGAGGTGGCGCTAGACCTTGCGATCCAATGCTCGCCTGACCATCCCTACGTGCGGGAGCACCCGGAGTGGTTCTACAAGCGGCCGGACGACACGATCAAGTATGCCGAGAATCCGCCGAAGAAGTATGAGGACATCTATCCTCTCAACTTCTACTGCCCGGCGTGGCGGGCGCTCTGGGACGAGATCAAAAGCATCCTCCTCCACTGGATCGGGTGCGGCGTGAAAATCTTCCGCGTGGACAACCCGCACACGAAGCCGGTCTACTTCTGGGAGTGGTTGATCCGGGAGATTCAGGAGGAGCATCCCGACGTGATCTTCCTCTCAGAGGCGTTCACCCGTCCTACGATGATGAAGATCCTCGCGAAGGTAGGGTTTACCCAGTCCTACACCTATTTCACCTGGCGGAACTTCAAGCAGGAGCTGATCGATTACCTCACGGAGCTCACCCGGTCTGAGATGAAAGAGTACTTCCGGGGGAACCTCTTCACCAACACACCCGACATCCTGCCCGAGATCCTGCAGCAGGGCGGGCCGCCGGCGTTCAAAATGCGGCTGGTGCTCGCTGCCACCCTCTCATCGACATACGGCATCTACAACGGCTTCGAGCTGTGCGAGAACGCCGCCATCCCCGGAACCGAAGAGTATCTCAACTCAGAAAAGTATGAGCACAAGGTTTGGGACTGGGACCGGCCTGGCAACATCAAGGACTACATCACGAGGGTGAACCAGATCCGGCGGGACCATCCTGCCCTCGCGCTCTATGAGAACCTCACGTTCTACCCCGCGGAGGACGACAACGTCCTCTTCTACGGAAAGATGACGCCGGCGAAGAACGATGTCATCCTGGTCGCGGTGAACCTCGACCCGTTCGCCCCCCATGAGTCGGTGGTGCACGTGCCGCTAGACGAGATCGGGCTGGGAGAGGATGAGACCTACGAGATGCACGAGCTGATCACCGGGACCAGGTCGCTCTGGAAGGGCGCAACCCATCGGATTGCTCTTGACCCCGCCGTCGAGCCGGCAGCCATCTTTGAGTTTCGGCGCTGGAAGCACCGGGAGCAGGACTTTGTCTACTATGTCTAGCGCCGCGCCGATCTGCGTCGCATCTGCGATAGTTCTCAGCATCCAGCGGTCAGCTCCCAGCGCGAGCGAGGACCGCCGCAGCGGACGCCTCATTACGGCTTCGAAGCTGACGGCCGAAAACCGACCGCTGATGGCTTTCTCGGGCCTTGCGATGCTCGCCTCTTGGCGCAGCCCAAGTGCGGCACAAACCCAACGTTTAACAGAAACCTGCACACGTTGGGCGGACAGGCAGCCTAGCGAGGACGCCGCGGGATGACGCAAGCCGGGCTCTGGTATAAGGACGCGGTCTTCTATGAAGTGCACGTCAAGGCGTTCTACGACTCCAATGGGGACGGGATCGGAGACCTCGCTGGCCTGACAGAGAAGCTGGATTATCTGAAGGAACTCGGGGTTGATTGTCTCTGGCTGCTCCCCATGTATCCGTCCCCGCTCAAGGACGATGGCTACGACATCTCAGACTTCTACGCGGTCCACCCCGACTATGGGAGCGTCGAGGACTTCCAGAAGCTGCTGGACGCCGCCCACCGGCGAGGGATCCGGGCGATCACCGATTTGGTGGTCAACCACACCTCTGACCAACATCCCTGGTTCCGGGAGGCACGGAGCTCCCCGGACTCTCCGTTCCGCCACTACTACGTCTGGAGCGATACCGACCAACGCTACAAAGGGGTCCGAATCATCTTCATCGACACTGAGAAGTCCAACTGGACCTGGGACCCGGCTGCGAAGGCGTACTACTGGCACCGCTTTTTCAGCCACCAGCCGGACCTCAACTACGACAGCCCCGACGTGCGAAAGGCCATGCTGGACGTGATGCGCTTCTGGCTTGACCGGGGACTGGACGGCTTCCGCTGCGACGCCGTCCCGTACCTGTTCGAGCGCGAGGGGACGAGCTGTGAGAACCTTCCAGAGACCCACGCGCACCTGAGGGAGCTCAGGCGCATCATCGATAAGGAGTACACGGGGCGCGTCCTGCTCGCCGAGGCGAACCAGTGGCCGGAGGATGTCCGTCACTATTTTGGTGACGGCGACGAGTTTCACATGGCCTTCCACTTCCCGCTCATGCCCCGGATCTACATGGCGGTCCATAGCGAGGATCGCCTGCCGATCCTCGATATCTTCACGCACACCCCACCGATCCCGGACGCCTGCCAGTGGGGCCTGTTCCTCCGCAACCACGACGAGCTGACGCTTGAGATGGTCACCGACACGGAGCGGGACTACATGTACTACGCGTATGCCCGGGATCCCGAGACGAAGCTCAACCTGGGAATTCGTCGCCGGCTCGCCCCCCTCATGAACAACGACCGCCGGAAAGTCGAACTACTGAATAGCCTGCTCTTCACGCTGCCCGGCACACCGATCATCTATTACGGCGACGAGATCGGCATGGGCGACAATGTCTACCTCGGAGACCGCAACGGGGTGAGGACCCCTATGCAATGGAGCGGGGACAGGAACGCAGGCTTTTCCACCGCCGACCCCGCGCGCCTCTACCTCCCGGTGATTGCCGATCCGGCCTACAGCTACCAAGCCGTTAATGTCGAGGCGCAGCTCAAAGCGCCGACCTCTCTCTTGAGCGCCATGAGGCGGCTCATCGCGGCGCGCAAAAGTTCCCGGGCGTTCGGACGGGGGAGCATTGAGTTTTTGAAGCCCAGGAACCAGAAAGTGCTGGCGTACTTGCGCAGCTACCGGCAGGAGGCGCTGCTCATCGTGAACAATCTTTCAGGGACTTCTCAGCCCGTCGAGCTTGACCTCAAACAATTGACGGGGTGTGTCCCTGTCGAGCTGCTTGGCCAGACGCGCTTTCCCCAGGTCAACGAGTCCCCCTACTTCCTGAGCCTTGGCCCGTACGGATTTTACTGGTTCAGAATGGAGCGGGCCGGCGGGCATGAGGAACCGTATGGCATCGAACACTCGGTCATCTAACCGGCGGCGGGCCTCCGCAGAGGCCGTGGCGAAAAGGCTGGAGACTCTGGTGGCGGCCGACCTCCCCGGATTTCTTCAGCGGCAGCGGTGGTTTGGAAGCAAGGGGCGCCGGCTGCGCTCGGTGTCGCTTCTCGACCATGGCGCCACCGGGGAGGCGTGCGGCCCTTGGTGGCTGCTCGTAGAAGTTCAGTTTGAGGGCGACCCGCCGGAAATCTACTCGGTCCCTCTGGCCGCGCGAGCCGCCGAGCCTGAGGACGCACGTCTCGTCGGTCATCTTGACGTCGAGGGCCAGTCGATGGCGGTCTACGATGCGTTCGATGACCGTGAATTCTGTCTCGAGCTGCTCGACAGCTTCGAGCATGGCCGAACGTTCGCCACCCAAAAGGGGATCGTCCGGTTCATGCGGACGAGCGCATTCCCGGCGCTTCTCTCGCCTGAGATCCGTGCGCCTCAGCGGATCAGCTCGGAGCAATCCAACACTTCGGTTGTCTATGGCGGGGCCCTGATCCTGAAGGGTTTCAGAAAGATCGAGCCAGGCATCAACCCGGACTGCGAAGTCACCGGCTTCTTGACCACCCGAACCCAGTTCAGGAACGTTCCGCTTCTGGCGGGCGCAATGGAATACTCGGATCACGCGGGCGTTGGGGCCACCTTCGCCATGCTCCAACACTTCATTCCCAACCAGGGGGACGGGTGGACCTTTGCGCTCGATCACCTCAAGAGCTTCTGCGCATTCATCGCCAAGCGTCTGGCTCCTGAGCCGTGGGAGCAGAGACGGATGTCCCAGCTCGTGCGCGAGTTTTCCGCAGGATTCTTCGTGGCGCTCCGCCGCCTCGGCTCGCTGACGGGGGCCCTGCATGCGGCCCTGGCCTCCGACACTTCCGACCCCGCCTTTGCGCCCGAGCCAATCGATGGCGACGACGTCAGCGGATGGACCGTCGGCATGACTTCCAACGCCCGGCTTGCGCTCGCCCAAATGCGCCACCAGCTCAGCGCGCTCCCGAAGCCGACGAGGGACGAAGCGGACATGGTCCTCTCGCGCGAGGACGCGCTTTTGGAACGTGCCGGGTCTCTGGAACTGCTCGCGCTCGAACGGTGCGTGAAGATCCGGATTCACGGTGATTACCACCTCGGCCAGACGCTCAGAACCGGAGACGACTTCGCGATCTTCGACTTCGAGGGCGAGCCCGCTCGACCGCTTCCCGAGCGGCGGGCCAAGGCCTGCCCGCTTAAAGACGTGGCAGGAATGCTCCGCTCGTTCCACTACGCCGTGGCCGCCGCGATGCGCGACTGCGCCGGCCGCGACTCAGAAATGGCTGAGAGCCTTGAGGCTTGGGGTGAGAGCTGGTGGCGGATCGCCACGAATACTTTCCTCGAAGGCTACCTGGCCGAAGCGGCCCACGCACCGGTGAGGCTCCTGCCGGCTTCTCGGTCAGCGTTCGATGCGGCGCTGACAGTGTACGAGTTGGACAAGGCCCTCTACGAGCTTTGCTATGAGATCAATAACCGGCCGGTGTGGCTCCCGATCCCTCTGGCTGGCCTGACGCGGATTCTGAGCGAGCCGAGTCGGCCCGATCGCGGCACGTAAGGCTCACGGCGACAGGATGTCGGGTGAACGACAACCTGTCGTGCCTTAATCCCCGCTGCTTTTAACTGCGCCCGCTGGGCTGGCGATAACTTCGCTTCGAATTTTCCCTTTCTGAACTTCTCCTCAAGACGCTCTGCTGGCACCAATATTGCCGTTGATGTCTCCGTTGATGCGTGCCATGCTCAAAAACGGTTTGTTACGCGTAGAGACGGATTCAGCAGAGTGCGGATAAGCCCAGAGAGGAGGTGCGAGATGATTACCGTGACCGAGAGCGCGAAAGAGCGACTGAAACGCGCGTTGTTGATCACTGTGAGGGAGCCGGAAATGGGATTGAGACTGGAGACGACCAGTCTCGGAGAGTGCGGGCTCTATCCCGACAGGGAACGGGACGGTGATCACGTGATTGAGCATGAAGGGACGAAGGTACTTCTGCTCAGTGAGCGGGTCTCTCGTCTGCTGGAGGACGCGACGCTCGACACCAGCGGCCCTGCTCCCCAGGGTACGAAGCTGGTCATCCGGCGCAGCCGGGGCCGCAGAGGGCGGTCGCATCGCTAACTCTCTTTGCCCGGTCGAGGAGGTACCACTCGGGTGGGAGTCAGGAATGTTCGAGGTGTTCGGCTTGGATACGCGCTTAGTTTTCGAGCTTCCCCCGCCAGCATAAGAGCACGGCGTTAGCCGCTCAGAGAGGCTGTCCGATGTCACGGGCAGCCAGACAGGAGGAGTGCGATGAACGACGACCGGTGGCCAGGCCAGGTTGGAGACTGGTCCGAGGATCTAAGAGGCGCGGCGGATCGCGCGCGCCAGCAGTTCAGGAATTTCAGGCCGCGCGGCTTCCTGACTGCTCTAGCCGTGCTGCTGATCGTGATCCTGCTCTGGTCGAGCTGGTACACGGTGCAGCCGGAGGAGACCGCGGTGGTCCAGCGCTTCGGAAAGGTAGTGCGCACGACGGGACCCGGCCTGCACTTTAAGCTTCCGTTCGGCATCGAAACGGCCTGGCGGGTCCCCACGGCGCGCGTGCTCAAGGAAGAGTTCGGCTTCCTGACGGCTGCCACGGTTGCCCGCCAGCGCACGCAATATGCGGATAACAGGGCCTTCAAGGATGTCTCCCTCATGCTGACGGGCGATCTGAACGTGATCGATGTCCAGTGGATCGTCCAGTACCGGATCGAGGACCCGATTCACTTCCTCTTCCGGGTCCGGGACACGCGGCAGACGATTCGGGACATCGCCGAGGCGGTGATGCGCCGGGTGGTCGGCAACCGGCTGGGGAGCGACGTTCTCACTGTCGGCCGCGTGGCGGTTTCCACCGAGGTGAAGGAGGAGATGCAGAAGATCCTGAACGCCTACGAGGCGGGGGTCCGATTGGTCACCGTGGAGCTGCAGGACGTGACACCCCCGGATCCTGTCAAGCCGGCCTTCAACGAGGTGAACGAGGCGCGCCAGGATCGGGAACGGACGATCAACCAAGCCCAGGAGCAGGCCAACCGTGAGGTCCCCAAGGCGCGGGGCGAAGCGACCCGGACCATCACCGAGGCCGAGGGGTATGCGCTCGAGCGGATCAACCGGGCCAATGGTGAGGCCACCCGATTCCGGGCCGTGCTGGATGAGTACCAGCGCGCCCCGGAAGTGACTCGGCGCCGTCTCTACCTGGAGGCCGTAGGCGCCATTCTACCAGAGGCGAAGGCCTTGTACATTGTGGACGGAGACCAGAAAGCACTGGTGCCCTGGCTCTCCCTGGAATCAGACGCGCGGCCAGTCGCGGGAGGGAAACAGCCATGAACCGCACACTGAAGGTATTTCTGGGCGTCCTCGCGCTGGTGATTCTTTTCGTCCTCTCGGGGACGTTCTACACGCTGGAGGAGGGCCAGCAAGCGGTCATCGTCCAGTTCGGTCGGCCCGTGGGCCAGCCGGTGACCGAGGCGGGCCTTCACCTCAAGCTCCCGTTTGTCCAGGACGTGCGCCGCTTCGAGAAGCGTCTCCTCATCTGGGACGGGGACCCGAACCAGATCCCGACCAAGGGGCGGGAGTTCATCTGGGTGGACACCACGGCACGCTGGCGGATTGCCGACGCGAAGAAATTTCTGGAGTCCGTGGCCACCGAGGCCGGAGCCCAGTCCCGCCTGGACGACATCATTGATTCCGTGGTCAGAGACCAAGTCTCGGCCAGCGAGCTCGTGGAGCTGGTCCGGAGCGCCTCGTGGGAGGTTCCCAAGGGAGAGGTCCTGGAAGAGGTCCCG
>DATEAO010000293.1:0-3904 GCA_035288345.1 Candidatus Methylomirabilota bacterium
GCAAGCCTCCGGTGGGCTACGTGAACGAGCCCCGCCTTCGCACGATTGTCGTCGATCCTGCGAAGGCGCAACTCGCCCGCCAGATGTTCGAGGCATACGCCTCAGAGAGCTACAACCTTCCGCAGTTGAGAGCCCTTGTCGCGTCGTGGGGTCTGGTGACCCGCTCGGGGAAGCCCCCGGCGCTCGCCAGTGTGAAGCGCCTGCTCATGAACCAGTTTTACGTGGGGCTGTTCCGCTATGACGGCGAACTCCACGAGGGCTCACATGAGCCACTGATTCCTCGGGAGCTGTTTGAACGGGTTCAAGAGGTGATGGCGCGGCGAGGAAAGGTGCAGACGAAGCGAAAGCATCTCTTCCCCTTCGTCGGCCTGCTCCATTGTGGTGAGTGCGGATGCGCCATCACCGCTGAGCGGCAGAAGGGCCATCACTACTACCGCTGCTCCAAAAAGAAGGGGCCGTGCGGTCAACCTTATCTCCGCGAGGAAGCTCTTGCCGCTCAGCTTCGCCGCGCCGTTCAAACAGCTTCCCTACCCGACGCCTGGGCCGAGAAGATGCGGGAGAAGATCGAGGAGTGGAAGGTGACGGCGGCCCAGGCGTCGGGCACTGCCGCTCAATCATTCAAAGAGAAGCTCGCCCCGCTGGAAGCGAAGCTGGAGCGACTCCTTGACGCTCACCTGGATGGGATGGTCTCGCGGGAGGAGTACGCCGGGCGGAAGGAAAAACTATTGCTGGAGAAGTCGGCTACTTCAGCGCGGCTCGCTGAGGTTGAGCGGCAGGGGAATCATTGGCTCGAACCGCTCACGCGATTCATTAGAGCCGCTCACCAAGCCCATTCCGTGGCGTCTGGAGAAAATCTCGAAGCGCTCAAGGAGTGGACCACCCGAATCGGCTCGAACCTTCGGCTGGCGGGCCGAACCGTGCAGCTCTCATACGAAAACCCCTGGCGGCTCGTGGCCGCCAGGGGTCGAAATGAAAACTGGTGGAGCTGAGGGGGCTCGAACCCCTGACCCCAAGACTGCCAGCCTTGTGCTCTCCCAACTGAGCTACAGCCCCACGACGGCCTACCTTAACGAGTGGGGTCGGATTTGTCAAGAATCGTTACGGTTAGTGGCTAACAGACCGATGGCGAAGTTGGCAACACCCGTTTGGCAGGGATATAATGCCCTGGCCTTCTGGCGCCGGGGTGGTGAAACTGGCAAACACAGCGGACTCAAAATCCGCCGCCCTCAAAGGCCTGCGGGTTCGACTCCCGCCCCCGGCACCATCCCTCTTCAGCTAATGAGGCTCGCACATTTGAGTAGCAATTCTCCGCCTGTGCGAGGCTCATTAGGGAGCCCAGGGACGGGCTCCCCGGCCGCGCAGCAGGCCGTAAGCGAGCCCGGATTCACTCCGGGTGAGCGTGCAAAACAGGGAACAGGACGTTACCCTGTTTTGCGAAATTCAACAGTCAGCGACATCAACCACAATGTCGTCGAAGTCTACACTTCCGGAGCTGGCAATGAAGAGCTGGCTGACTCCCTCGAAACCGGACAGGTAGAGCGTGAAGAAGGGCAAGGTCGCGTCGTTCTCGATCGGAGGGCCCACGGAGATGGGAATGAACTGCCCGAGCAGGGGCTGGGTCGGATCGAATGATGTCCCGATCAATACGGCAACGTCACAGATTGAGAAGCGGTCAATGCTGAGGTTTCGACCGAGCTCCCGGTTCTTGGTCACGCGGTAGTTGCTCCATTTTGCTTATCTGCATGAGTGCTTCTGCCTAAAATACTACGTCACGCCACCGAACTACTGGGGTCAAAAAGCGGCCTGTGTTATACTTCTTGCGGATTTAGATTTTCCGGGGAGAGACAGTGTCTGAATACTTTCCCATCCTGGTTTTCGCCGGGATGGTCATCGCATTCGCGGTCGTTTCGCTCGGAGTCTCCGCGCTGATCCGCCCTTCACGGCCCGACCTCGTGAAGCTCGCCAGCTACGAGTGCGGAGCGGAGACGATCGGCGAGGCGTGGATCCAATTCCCGATCGGGTTTTACCTCGTGGCGCTGATCTTTTTGGTCTTTGACGCGCTGGTGGTCTTTCTCTTCCCGTGGGCGCTGACGCTTCGCACGCTGGGGCTCTCAGGTTATCTTCCCATGCTCCTCTTTCTCGCGATCCTGCTGCTTGGGTGGATCTACGCGTACAGGGAAGGGATCCTCGAGTGGAAGTAACACCTCCGACACCTCGGATTCCCACCCCGTCTTGGGAAGAGTTCACCGATCTTCAGCAGTGGAAGAAGTACCACCAGGAGCGCGATGAGGGCGGCAAGGTCTCCGAAGTCGCCGAGAGCCTCTTCGACACAATCGAAAACTTCCCCGGCGGCTGGCTGGCCGTCACCTCGACGGGAAAGATCTTCAACTGGGCCCGGAAGTCCTCGATCTGGCCGGTCACCTTTGGGCTTGCCTGCTGCGCCATCGAGATGATGGCCACCTTCGCTTCGCGCTTCGACGTGGAGCGTTTCGGGATGGTGACGTGGGCCTCTCCCCGCCACTCAGATTTGATGATTGTCTCGGGGACTGTCACGATCAAGATGGCGCCGATGCTCAAGCGCATCTACGACCAGATGCCGGACCCTAAGTGGTGCATCTCGATGGGATCGTGCGCGAACTCCGGAGGGCCGTTCCGCCACGGCTATCACGTCGTCAAGGGCGTGGATCGAGTGGTCCCGGTGGATGTGTACGTCCCGGGCTGCCCTCCCACGCCGGAGTCGCTGATGTACGGGATCCTGAAGCTCCAGGAGCAGGTGGGTGAGTTTCAGAAGACCGGTCGCAAGAAGGCAGCGATCACGACCTGATCAGTGACTGCCCAAGACGCCATCCGACAGATCGACACCGAATTCCACGTCCAGGCCGTCGGTGAACCGTCGCGCCTGACGGTTGAAGTCCCGCTGGCCCACTGGGTGGCTTTCGCGCGCTTCGCAAAGGAGCGCCTGGGATGCCGCTACTTCTCACACGTCTCCGCCGTGGACTGGAAAGAGCAGGGCTTCGAGCTGGTCTGCCGCGTTGAAAATCTGGACGATGGGATTGGCCTCACGTTCAAGACAAAGATCGAGCGAGAGGCTTCCTGCCCAACACTCACCGCGGTCTACCGCGGCGCTGACTGGCATGAGCGCGAATGCTACGACCTCTTCGGGATCCGGTTCGAGGGCCATCCTGATCTCCGGAGAATCCTGCTGCCCCAAGACTGGGAGGGCCATCCCTTGAGAAAAGACTACGCAGTCGATATGCCCCACGAGCCCTACCGATGAGCAGGTTGATGAAAAAGGCCCATCTGCGGCGTTGTCTCGGTTGTGCCGCCCTGAAACGTACAACCGCGGACGCGTCGGTCGTCCCAACCTTCGCCGCCTTGCACCTGGACCTTTTTGATCAACCTGCGCTGGCGGGATGCGGGGGCGTGGCCCCCTTCGAGGAGAGCGATGGATCCTGAAGCGAGAAAAGTGATCGAGATGGGGTACGGGGGGAACGAGCGCCTCGTGATGAACATGGGGCCTCAGCACCCGTCCACCCACGGAATCTTCAGGATGCTGCTCACGTTGGAAGGAGAAACAATCGTTGCGGTGGACTCGATCATGGGCTACCTGCATCGATGCCACGAGAAGCTGGCCGAGACGCTGACGTATGCCCAGTACCCGTCGATTGCGTCGAAGACGGACTACGTCGCGGCGATGACCTCCGAACTGAATTATGTGCTGGCGGCTGAGCGGATCGGGCGAGTCGAGGTCCCCAAGCGCGCGCAGTATCTGCGAGTGCTGGTCGGGGAGCTCCAGCGGATCGCCTCACACCTCCTCTGGCTCGGCACGTGGTGTCTGGACATGGGCGGCGCGCTCGGCGGTGGCGCCACGGTCTTCCTCTACTGCTTCCGTGAGCGCGAGGCG
>DATEAO010000294.1:0-3060 GCA_035288345.1 Candidatus Methylomirabilota bacterium
AAAGCCGATCGTTAGCCATTTGCATCTCGCTCGCGAAATATGTCCACAGGAATTCCATTCCTTCCAGTTGTCCGGTTTTTCATCCTCGCGTAGCCACCGCGATAAGGCGACCAGCACCAGGCTCGTAACGCTTACCGCTCAACTCACCGAAAAAGTCGACGAGTTTAAAACCAGCGTCGTGGAGCATTAGTCGGAGTTCTCGTGCGGAATACACCCAATGACGCATGACGTAACGTTTAACGGTATCTTCCTCAGAAATATAGGTCCATTCGTTTTCGATTTGCGAGTAGTCTCCGACGAATGCTCGACGAACGAATAGAGTGCCGACACCAGGCAGACTCTCTGCACTCACTGGCTGAAAGATGCGCGCCAAAATCTCCTTGCCGGCTATGTCCAGCACGAACCGGCCCTCGGGGCGTAAGCTTTGGCAGATGTTCTGGAGGACTTTGCGGTTGTCCTCGTCGGCCTCGAAGTACCCGAAGGACGATAGCATGGAAAGGGCGAGGTCAAAGGCTTCGGGCCGGACAAAGGAACGCATGTCCTGTTCGACCCATTCCACGCTTTGGTGCTGAAGAAGTGCATGGTCGGCAGCCTTGCGGAGCAGGAAGCGGGAGAGATCTACACCTGTTACATTGAACCCGGCTTTGGCGAAGCAGACGGCGTGGCGGCCGGGGCCGCAAGCGAGGTCGAGCAACGTTCCACTCCCTATCCCGGCGAGGTGCATTATTTCCTCAACCTCACCTGCGGCCGCTGCGAACCTGCCCTTCGTAAACAGGAACGGGTAGAGAACTTCCCAGAATGTTTCATCGGCGAACCACTCCGTCCGAGCCATGGCTATCTCTACCTTTGTTGATCTCAACGTCCGCGTTGACGGCGCGCGCAAAGGAGCGACGCTTGCGAGCGTCCGTTTTCGAACGCGCTGTTAGCCAGCGCTGATTTGGCTCCTGGTGCCACCCGCCACCATTCTCCGGCACGGAGGCGCCTCAAATAACGCTGTCGATGCAACTGGCCGACGAGACAGAACGCCGCCTTCGAGAGGCGGCCGAATGCGTTCGCATTCTCGTAGACCATTTGGCTGCAGCGGCAGTTCGGGATTTTGTGACACAGCCGGCCGACGACTTCGAGGCCGCCGCCAAGCGCGTCCTTGAGGCCAATCGCGAGCTCTACTGCCCCCTCCCATAGGTGCGCTACCTCGCCCTCGGTGAGGTTGTCGCCGTCTATGGCCAGGTGCTTGAGCAAACCGGTGGCGGGCGTCCGTGACCGCGTTATGAACCTCGAGATCGAGGTCGGTGGCGGTCGCTAGTCTCGGTTAGAAAACAGGTCAGCGAATGACGGCCGACTGGAAGTAGAAGTCGAGCATCATAGTCAGCGGCGCGGCATTCCCCCGCAGCCGGCTGCGAAGCGCTGCGCCTTCCCAGCAGTCCACCAGCAGGCTTGCCATGCGCCGTGTATTGGACTCGGCTGGGATGTCGCCTCTCTTTCGAGCCTCCTCCAGGCAAACGGCGATCCGCTTGGCGATTTCGGAAAAGCAGCCCTCCACCTTGCGCCGAAACACCTCGCTCACGCCTGACAGTTCCTGTCCGAGCCCGCCCAACAGGCAGCCCAGGTAACCCTCCCTCCGGTAGTTCTGCAGCGTCAACTCGAAGAACCGGCGCACGCGCTTGAGCGGGGGACGGCCCTTGTCTCCGAGGCAAACGTCGAGGCCCGCATGCACATGCCGCATATACTGGTCAATGACCTGGAGCGCGAAGTCCTCTTTGTCCTTGAAATGATGGTAGAAAGAACCCTTCGGAGTACTCGTGGCTTCGAGCAGGGCCTGGATGCCCAGATCGTGGTAGCCATGCTCCAAGAGCATGGCCATCCCCGCATCGAGCAGACGCTGCTTGGTTGAATGCGCCGGCTGCATTGTGGTCGAGTAACGAATCCTAGGGAGCGAACCGCGTCGCGGCTCCCCGTTACCTTAGCCCTTTACCTTCTCGATCATGTGGTTGATGACATGGCTGTGCTCGCGCTGGGGGCTGAACATCACGATCTCCGCGTCAGCGTCGACCTTGACGTTGTGCCCGGGCGGCCAGTAGAACAGGTCATTCGCATTCACCGTCTCCCGTGCGCCCTTCACATCGGTCGTAGTGATCTGGCCGCGCAAGACGAAGCCCCAGTGGGGGCTCTGGCAGAGGTTGCCTTCTAATCCTTGGAAGAGCGGGGTGGTATCGACGCCCGCCGAGAGAGTGAAATACTCGCCGCTGATCTTGCCGAACCCGCTCACGTCACCAAAATCCGTTCGCTGACGGATCACGGCGCCTGGAATCTCCATCCGGACGTCCACGTTATCTTTCGCCACCCGCATGTTCGTGTCTCCTTTGTGACCGCGTTAGCTCCGACTAGACCGATTGGTCTATTCGGGCACTATACACTGAATGCGGGCGCAGTCAATGAGAAGTTAGGATTTGATCTCACACCCTCACAGGAATCGGCCTCAGTATGCCATGTCGTGCCAGGTCCGATTCGGCTGGCAGCGGGGCAACGGTAGGGTTCCTTCTCCGCGGACGGGTCCACGGGCCAACGTGAAGAAGATGGCGACCGCGCTCGACGGGATGGAGTTCTTCGTGGCTCAGGACCACTTCCTGACCCCCACCGCCCGTTACACCGACGTGGTGCTGCCCGCCACCACGTTCTGGGAGCGGAACGACGCGCACACGCCCTGGGCGGGAGCCGGCCGCTACGCGATCTTCATGCAGCAGGCGAGAAGACTTCGACCCGTCCGAGCGGCGGCTCACCGTGTACCACTCCTTCCAGGCGCCCAACATGATGCAGGACATCGTGGCGCGCCGCCTCGGGCTGCCCGAACAGGACGTCCGCGTGATCTGCAAGGACGTGGGGGGGAGCTTCGGCATCAAGGTGCACATCTACCCGGACGAGATGGCGACCTGCGCGCTCTCCGTGATGCTCGGCCGCCCGGTCAAGTTCACCGCGGACCGGCTCGAATCCTTCGTGAGCGACATCCACGCGCGGGAGCACGGCGTGGCACGTAGCCGACATCAAGGCTATTATCAGACTGGG
>DATEAO010000295.1:0-8066 GCA_035288345.1 Candidatus Methylomirabilota bacterium
TGCCCAGGTCGGCGATCGAGAGATAAGTGAGGTAGAGCGAGAACGACGCGCCAGAGACGGCCAGGAGAAATGCGTAGAGCCAGTGCCGGGGCGTGAGCCCGAACAGCGCCAGCGCGCCGACGCCGGCGTAGAGCGTCGCCCCCCAGGCAGCGGTTGGCAGCCCGAGAAACAGCGCGTACCGGCTCGCCTGAACGATGTCACAGCCGCTTCCGGCCGTGCAGAAAAGCGCGCTGCCGCCGCCCACCTTGTTGAACGCAAGATAAGCCGCGACGACAAGCCCGGTGGCAGCGACACCTGCGATCCACCAATCACGCCGCACACCCTCACGCACGCGCTGATCACGACGCGGAGATTTGCTCATCGTTTTACACGCTGTTGAAAAACACCCTCTGTCCGCAGGCTGTTCAAAAAGGTCCAGATGCAAGGCGGCGAGGAAGCGAGGAGTGGTCTTAGATGTCGGATGTCAGATCTCGGATCTCGGTTATCGTAAGTTCGACCAACAGACATCTGACATCTGTGATCTGACATCCCATTTCGCCGCAGATGGGCCTTTTTCAACAGCCTGCTAGGGGCCGGGGCCGCCGGTATGGCAACTGCTGCACGTGACATCCCCAAGGTCACCGATCTCCACGGGATGCTTGAAGGGACGCCCTCTCATCTCCGCGGTTAGCTTTGAGCCTTCGTCCTGTCCCAGGATCGTGTGGCAAATCTCGCACTCTTTCGCGATGGTCTTCCCCTCCTGGCTCACGTGCTGGCCGTCGTGGCAGCGGAAGCAGCCGGAGTAATAAAAGTGGCCGATGTTATTCGGATGAGTCCGCCAGTCCACCTTCATTTCAGGAAAGACGTTGGTCTCATAGAGTCGCTGGACCTCGGAGATCGCGGCCTTGATCGCTGCCACCTTGCGAGGGTAAAGCGCCGCATGATTCTTAAAATAGAACGCATCCAGGTCCGTGGCAATCCCTCTCCGCGCCGCTTCGGTGGAAGGATACGGCTTGGACAGGACTTCCACTGCTTGTTGCTTGATGAAGGGAAGTGATTGATCGATACGCCCTGCGAGAAGCGCGTTATCCACTGCCCGGTCAGGAGGCAAGAAGACGTGGCTCGGCCGGTTGTGGCAGTCCATGCAGTCCATCCGGCGCTTCTCGGCTTTGGCGATCTCGTCGGGTGTCAGCTTGGAGTCCTTGGAGAGATATTCGGTCACCCGCCCCTGCGTATCCTCGACCTTCACCCAAGGGATCTCCTGCCGCTGAGGGTCTCTGGCGATGTACCAGACCTGGTTCATAATGTTCATGTGCCAGTGGATTCCAGCGGTCAGGCCCGTGGTCGGGCTCCCCCCGCCGGTCTTTATCAGCATCCGGATCTGCCGCGGCGTGTTCTTTTCGTCAGAGCCGAAGTGGTTGACGACTTTCAACTGGGCCCCCCAGAACTTCTCAGGCCAGTGACACTGCTCGCACGTCTCCTGGGCCGGCCTGAGGTTTTTGATGGGGGAAGGAATAGGCCGGGGATAGCTGTTGCTCGCGACGGCATAGACCTGATAGGCCCCGGACAGCTTCGAGCGGACGAACCAGGTGGCTCCCGCGCCGACGTGGCACTCCACACAGGGAACCCGGGCATGCGGCGACGCTTGGTAGGCGGCGAACTCGGGCTTCATCACCGTGTGGCACGTCTGGCCGCAGAACTTGTCCGAGTCAGAAAACTGGTGGGCCCGATAGCTCCCCACGCTGCTGAGAACGAGGAAGAACGCCGTGGAGAGGACGAAGAGGCCAAAGAGCTTGCGGTGGCTCGCCAGATTGAGGTCAATCCTGGGGAGCGCGGAGACCTCGCCTGGCTCGCGCCGGCGACGGCGCCAGCGCTCAAGCAGCATCCCGATGGGGACGACGAGGAGCCCCAGGACCAGAAACGCGGGGAAGACCATGTACGTGAGCACGCCCATGTACGGTTTCCCCCTGATTTCGAAGAAGTCGAGGAACATGAGGAAGAGCACGTTGGCGAGGCTGACCAAAGCGATAGCCGCCCCAATCAGCGTGATCCAGTTCCGGGACAGTCGAGGTGGCCGAGGCAGTTGGGGGGATTCCATGGAGACGCTCACCTCCCGAAGACCGCGATCAGGATCAAGATGAAAAGGGCGAAGCCGATCGTGACCACCGTCGTTCCGAGAATCCTGCCCAGGTTCCGGAGCCAGAGGGGAGGCGGGTCGGCCGTGATTGACTCAAGCCTCCCCTCTTCCACCCGGCGCTCGAACTCTTCGGGCCGCTCTTCTCGGAGCTCGGCTTCGCTCACCCGCCCAGTGAAGATGACGAGGTCCATGGGAAATTTCTCCGGTCTGAGATGCGTGTTGAAGAAGTGGATGGCAAAGATAAAACCCGCGGCCAGAAGGGCCTCTTCTCCGTGGACCAGGAAGGCCACGTTGAAGATCCAGCCCGGAAGGAACCGGGAAGAGAACGCGTGGAACCAGAGGAGGTAGCCGGAAGCTCCGATGATCGCCATCCCCCAGAACACTGCCCAGTAGTCGAACTTCTCCCAGTACGTGAAGCGGCCAAAACGCGGGCGTGGTCCGAGGCCGAAGAACCAGCGGACGTGCTGAAAGAACTCCACGACATCCCTGGGCTGTGGCACAAGCGAGTCCGGCCCCCAGAGGATCCTCGTCTCCTTCTTGATGAAGAGACGATAGCCCACGTGGGTGACATGGAGGATGAAGCAGACGGTGAGGAGCAGCGCAAAGGTGCGGTGAAAAAACCCCATGACCGCGAAGCCGCCCAGAGTATGAGAAAGCCGGATGGCCCACCCGGCCTGGCTGAAGCGCAGCGGCATGCCGGTCGTCACCAGGCCGAGAAAACTGAGGATGAGGAGGCCATGGAGGAGGCGCTGTCCCAGCGTAAAACGGAAGTAATAGTTCACGCCGGCTCCTCCGGCTCTGAAGGGGGCGCTTCGCCGCGCCGCTTCGCGACCAGCGCGCGGACTCCCCAGAGCACAGTGTGCAGTCCGAAGAAGGCGAATGTTCCCACCAAGAGCCAGGTCATAAACCGCGCAGCGTAGTAGAGGAGCGGGCTGCGGCCTCGATTCTCAGGGTCCGAGTGGGGATCGTACTTGACGAAGTTGGCGTTGGCCGCCGGGTGGCAGGTCCGGCAGGTGACGACAAGGTTGGCGGGATTGACCCGAGAACGGGAATCAGTCGCCCGGAGAATTTCGTGGGCGCCGTGGCAGTCAGAGCAGCGGGCCACGCGGGCAAAGCCGAGCGCGGTCACCTGGCCGTGGAAGGTGTCCCGGTAAGTCCGCAGCGACTCTGCATGGCAGTTCCCGCACTCGCGCACGATCTCCAGCTTCCAGGCCTCGGCCTCGACCCTTCGGATCTCGTGGGCCGTATGGCAATCGATGCAGACCGGCGCAGCGGGATTGCCGGCCCTGGCTTCCCTGCCATGAATGCTTTCACCCCAGACGGCGAGGACGCCCGCATGACACCCTCCACAGGTCTGGGGAACGTTCGTCCGGTGGACCCTCGATGTCGAATCATTCCGGGGCCGGATATCATGCGCGCCGTGACAGTTCGAGCAGACTGCCGCGACGAGAAGGCCGCTTCGAGCGACGGCCTTGCCGTGGATCGAGTCCATGTAGAGCTGATAGACGTTGGCCACCGGGATCTTGTAGCGCTCGGCGATCTCAGGATCGGCGTGGCACCGGGCGCAGGTCCTCGGCAGGTTGAGATGGTATGTCGGCGACCGCGCATCTGTCTTGGCCAGGAGCGAGTGCGCCTCGCCATGGCACGAGCCACAGGTCGCGGCCTGTGAGTTTCCGGTCCGGCGCGAGCGAGCGTGGATGCTTTCCTTATATGCGTTGACCTGCGCGGTGTGACACGTCGCGCACGTCTCGCCTCCGAGTGAGGCCGCGCGCGTCACGGCGTGAGTGCCATGGCAGCCCGCGCAGGTTGGCGTGGGCGCTCGTGCATGCGCCCTTGGTCCTCCGTGGACACCCTCCCTCAGCGCGGCGCCGGATTTCGCGTGGCACTCCGCGCAGCGAACAGCCGCGAGCCTTCCCTCGTGCGGGGCCGTAGCTGTCTTGTGGCAGGCCACGCACTCTAACCCGCGATGAACGGAACCGCTCAACACCGCCTCGTCCACGAAAACCGACAGGGACCGTCGCGCCGCCGGGGCCTCCCGCTTCAGATCGCGATCGGCGTGGCAGGCGAAACACTCCTTCGCCCCCGGAAGCTCTATCGAACTGGCCGCCACCGGCACGAAAAGGACGAGAACCCCGAAGAGCAGCAAGCCCCGGCTATTTCGCGCGTTCACCAACAGTTCGCACGCCTCTGTCACAATCGGGGTCGGGGGCCAGGGGTCCGGGGCTTGCTAGAGCAGCCTTTGCGGACCCCTGACCCCTAGCCCCTGTCCCCGGAACACTGAACGACGGCAGGCGACGCTTATCGGCACAGCACTACTTCTTGTGGCACTTTTCGCAGCTCGCCTTGTCCTTTTCATTGGCGGCGGCGAACACGACCTTCCCTCCGATCTCGGTCTTTCCGTCATGGCAGGCTCCGCAGAGCTTCCCTTCCTTCATCGCCGCCATGGTGATCGCCCCCGTCGTCCCCTTTTTCATCTTGAACACTTTGGTGTGGCAGACCGTGCACTTCTCGTTCTTCTCCTTGTGCTTCTCATGGCTGAATGTCACGGTTCCGGGGCTGTCCTTGCCCTTTTCGAAACTGAAGTCGGGGGGAATTTTGACCTGGGCAGTGAGGGGAGCGACAGCCAGACCCCAACTGCCGACCGCTACGATCAGCACGGAACTCCAGAACCGTCCGAATTGCATCCTCTGCTCCTTTCTGTTCCGGGGCATTGACTCTCCGGGGCTGCCGCGCTCCTGAGAAATCCCAGCAGATTCCTCACCTCATCGGCTAAAAAGCGCGGCGCGCAGCCCCATTCCCCCGCGTGCCCGCCATCCGCGGGGAATGATTCCACATAACCGTTGCCTGGGCAACAGGAGATTGATTGATCGCCCTCGGGACAGTTCATCAGCTCGGTCCCGTCGCGCTCTCGGCATCGATCCATGCCTCATCGGCACGCCCGCGCCGTCATACGGTGATGCCACCGGAGGCCGTTTCCGGCTGAAGCTCCGCGTCCCTCCACGGCGGGAGGACCTTCAACAGCACTGCCAGCACGATGAACGGGAGCACCAGCAGCCCGAGCGCGGTGGCCAACCCCTCGATCCCGACGATCTCCATCTTATAGGTCGTCAGCCCCCGGAAGCTCTTAGAAAAGAGCTGGCCGCCGATCACGATATTCCACCGCGTGCTGAAGATGCCGACCTGAATCAGGATCGCCGAGACAAAATAGAGGAGCTTCCGCAGCTCCGCGTTGAACCAAAATGATTTCACCGCCACCAGAATCCCCGCCGGGATAATCATCCCGAGAAGGATCTGGATCACAAAGAGGCTGATCAGCAATTTCTCCGTGATCAGGGTCCCCAGGATCCGGATCGATTCCTCGCTCTCGTACAGGCGATGGATGAAATCCAGGGCCTCGAGAGAGAAGTCCACGATCACCGCATAGAAAAGATATGACGCGATCTTGTCCAGGCAGCTCATATTGATCACCGCGTTCCTCAGCGGGGTCAGCACCATGTAGAGGACAATGACGAGCGCAATGCCGGAAACGATGGCGGACATCAGAAACACAATGGGCATCAGCACGCTGCTCCACCACGGGTTGGCCTTCACGGAGCCGAAGATAAACCCGACGTATCCGTGCAGGAGAAAGGCGGACGGGATCCCGATGATGGTCACGATCTTCACCGCGGCCTTATCGAAATGAACCGCGCGCTCGCTGATATCATTCGAGAAGAGCGACAGGAGCCGGTAGAGCCACTTCATCCGGGTGGTCGCTTCTCTCGACCACACGACCAGATCGCGCCGGTACTCAAACCACACCTCCAGCAGGAGCACCGCCATGAGGTACCACGCGTACACGAAGCCAAACATGGCCATGGCCGAGCTGAGGTTTGGCGTCAAGAAGATCTCAAACGCGCGCTCCGGGTGTCCCAGGTGGAGCTGGAGCGGCAGCGGCGCCACCAGCAAAAACGCGAGCGCGGTCAAGAGGGCGAGCCGGTAGGTCGGCTGAACCTCCTTCACATTGAACACCTTGACCAACGAAGCAAGGATGAACGCCCCGGCAACCAGCCCGGTAATGTACGGGTACACGACGATGAGGATCGACCAGTGGACCTCAAGCTCGTTCGGGTAAATGAACCCCGTCACGCGCGACAGCAGCTCGCCACTCATCGGACCTCTCCATCAAGATCGGCGTAGTAGACCTTCGGCTCCGTGTTCAGGTGCGGCTTCAGGACATGGATCTTGTTCACACGCTGAAACCTCACGAGCCGGCTGGCTTTGCTTCGCAGATCTCCAAAGATCCTTGCCTGCGTCGGACAGACTTCCACGCAGGCCGGCTGCATCCCTTTGACCACCCTATGGTAACAGAACGTGCATTTATCCGCGGTCTTCGTCCTGGGATTGAGGAAGCGCGCGCCGTAAGGGCAGGCCTGGATGCAGTAGCGGCACCCGATGCACCGCTCTTCGTCGACGATCACCGCCCCGTCCTCCGTTGAAAACGTCGCCCCCACGGGACAGACCTGCACGCAGGGCGGATTCGCGCAGTGGTTGCAGAGCTTCGGAATGAAGAAGGTCCTGAGGATATCCGCTTCATCCACGACCTCCTTGAATTTTCTCTCTCCCCCCTCACCGGTCTCGATACGGTCCACCACCACGCTTTTATCGTTCTTAATCACATATCGCTCCACCCACGTCCGCGCGTAGGATGGCTCTCGTGGCACATCGTTTTCAACAGTGCACGCCTCAACACATCGCCCGCAGCCGATGCACCGATCGACGTCAATCCCCATTCCATAGTAGTGGCTCGCCGGATCATATCCGGGGACCGCCGGCTTCTGAGTCGTGCTCGCACTTGTCGTGCTCGCGCTTGCAGTGGTGGACCGTTCGAGATGGCGGACGACCCCGCTTGCAGAGATAAACAGAATGGCGCCCTTCTTGAGGAACTCTCGTTTGTCCATCACGTCCTCCCAGGCAGATGCGGATAGTGGCACTGCCAGCAAAGATACCTCTCTCCATGCGTGGAGAGATCGACCTTCGGCGCATCCACCCTTTTAGATTCCTTTCCATGGCACTGGCCGCAGAATTCCCTGGTCTGGGGCTTGGTCGGTCTCACACTCTGCGGACTCTGCTTGTGTCTCTCCGGAACGGTATGACAGGTCGTACACTCGATAAGCGCGTGAGGCGATACCGCCTTAATCCTGGCCAGGCCCGCATGGCAGGCCGCGCATTCGCGCGGGATCCTCGGCGGTTCCGGATCATGAGGATTATGACAGGTGATGCACGGCTTGAGCGGGTTGTGGAGGACCGGATTGATCTGAGGAAATCCCGTGGGCCGCGAGGGGTCGTAGGCGTGACAGGCGGGGCAGAACTTTCTCTCCCTCGGGGCAAATGGCTTGACGTCCGGGTCCTCCGTGTGTTTGAGCGCCGGGCCATGACAGGACTCGCAGGAGAGCGTTTTATGAAATCCGGCGCTCTTCTTCTTGCTCACGTCATCATGGCAATCGCCGCAGATGCCCGCGCTGGCGAACTTGATCGTTTTGCCGGTCTCTCTCTCGACGGTGGATTGCCGGTGAAGCCGGCTTTCGATCAGGGACGGCGGGATGATGTAATATCTCAGCGCGACAATCGCGACAATGAGGACGACCGCGACGACCGCGAGCCTTCGTAGCTGCTCCGGCACTTTTCCGAAGATCGCCTTCGCCTTTCCTGCCGCGTCCGGATCAAGTGAAGACAAGAGAGTTTCTCCTTGAAATGATGATCGCGCCGCAGCGCTTGCGCGGGAGCGTGGCGAATGCTCGTATCGATCTCACAGGGTGATGAAAAACCCCTGTGAGCCACAGGCTGCTCAAAAAGGTCCAGATGCAAGGCGGCGAGGAAGTGAGGAGTGGTCTTAGATGTCGGATGTCAGATCTCTGATCTCGGTTATCGTAAGTTCGACCAACAGACATCTGACATCTGTGATCTGACA
>DATEAO010000296.1:0-4819 GCA_035288345.1 Candidatus Methylomirabilota bacterium
CGCCTGGCCTTGAAAAACGCTGCGGAACAGGAACTCTTCGAACGCTCGACCGAGCCCTAATCGCGGTAAGCCACGACGGAAAATTTCGAAAGCTCTTGCGAGTACCGGAAGGTGCTGCGCTCCTGCGCGGCCGGCCACAGCAATTTCGGAAACTGGGTTTGGAAGAAATTTCCTATCCCTCCTTCATCTTCCACGCTACAATCGTAATCGAGCAGTTCGTTCACGCTGAATAACGTGTCAGCTGTTTACCTTCACTAAAGACCGCGACCTCGCTGCATTGGGGCCAGACGTACACCTCGATTTTAGAGGCTGCTACGACAATGTGGAACGGGCCAGGCTCTTCGGATTTTCCTACCACTTCGAAGACTCCGCCCGGCGGAATGATCAAATGATCTCCGTATGGCTCCAAGTGGAAGTCAATGTTCGACGCGTTGTTGTTCTCAACCAGTATCGAGGAGACATATGATTGCATGCGACCCTCACTGAAGAAGCTGGGCCGCCGCATCCATGAGAAGCGCGCGGCCAGCAGCGCTGAGATTAGCAGGGTTATCAAGGACGACACGAACGTAGAAGTCTCGCCATGCAATCGCCATCTCATAGGTAACGCCCCGCGACAGTAGTTCCGCGCGGGTCAGCTGCGGAATCCGGGCGAGAGCCTGTGTTGCGCCGGTGCCCCATTGCATAACGTACGTTCCGAACTGCCGGAGTGCGATGCCTCCGGGGGTAGGTGGAGGTAATCCCAATCCCGGTCTTATCCCGACCGCACTCAGAAGCCGAGCAAACGCTAACGCGGCCCCGACCCCTGCTGTCGAGCCCAGGGTGACGTAGATCGTGGTGATCGCCTGCGAAGCACCGACGAGAATCGGCACGGCCAATTGGCTGGCTAGGATTCCAGCTGTCAGACCGAGCGCCAGACTGGTTCTAACGTCCAGGCCTGCGGCAAGTGACAGGCCAGTTACAGCAAGTGTTGTCAAAGTGCCGATGGTCAGCGATGCCGTTGCGAGGCTAAAGCGCCCCGAAGGATCTATCTTGTCTATCGGATCCAGATCTGCGTACAGATACCTGTGTAGACTAATTGGATCGTGTACCACGCCTACGAATGGATCCGTTGAGGTGAACCTGCCGACATGCGGATCGAACCACCTGGCGCGGTTGTAGAGGAAGCCGATGTTGAGATCGTACGGTTCACCGGCGAAGGTATAGGGCTGGGGATCGGTACCCGTCTGGGTGAGCAGTTCCCCGAAGGCGGTGTGGTTGTAGCCGTCGATGACGTTGCCGCTCTCGTTCGTAAGGAATCGAATCGAGCCCAGACCGTCGGCGTGGTAGGAGCGCTGCTCGGAGGGTCGGACGATGCTTAGGAGATCATCGCCACGGACATAGATAGCGAGAAAGGTTCCCGAACCATCGGTTTCCGCGACGACGTGGCTGAGGGCGCCAGAGGTATCAACGAGGAAGTCCGTGACCTGAGGCGGACCGGTGGGCGGTGTGACCTCGGTTCTGACTCGGTTCCCGTCCGCGTCATATGCGTGAGTGACGATCGTTCCATCGGTCTTCTCCGCCCGAACGAGGCGATTCTCGAAATCCCAGAAGTACGTCGCCTCTCCGGATTTTGAGATGAGATTCCCGTTGTCGTCCCAGCCGGAGGTCGTCGAGTTCTCCGTCAAAAGCCGGTCTCGGTCGTCGTAGGTGTAGTCAACGACGGCGGCACCCTCCCCAGTCGTCGTTTGGTTCAGGCGATTGCCGACGGGGTCGTAGACGAAGCTCTTCTCGTAGACGGGCCCGAGGGTGTTGGTGATGGTTTCCCTCGTGAGCCGGTACAGATCGTCGTACTGGTACGCCCTCACCGTACCGTCGGCTTCAGCGATACTCTGCCGGTTGCCTGTTGGGCCGAGCGTGTACTCGTAGGACTGGATCACTCCCGAGGGTCCCATCGTGAGCAGGCGTGTGAGTCGATTCTGCCTGTCATACTCGTAGGTGGTCGTGGTGCCATTCGGGTAGGCGAGGCTGGCGCGGTTCCCGTTGAGGTCGTAGCCGTATCGCGCGACCTTGCCGTTGGGATCGGTCGCCGTCTCCAGCCGATTCGCGCGGTCGTAGGTGTAGGTCGTCGTCAGAACCTGGCCTCCAACGTGGGCGGCCAGCGACTCGCGGTTTCCCGCAGGATCGTAGGTGAAGGTGAGCTTTCGGCCGTCGGGATAGAGGATTTCGGTAATGCGATCGCGGAGGTCGTACCGGTAGCGAGTGATGCCTCGCGAGTCCTCGACGGTTTGTCGCTGGCCGGTTCTGGTATGGGTGAACCGCACGAAGGTCCCGTCGGGATAGGCCTTCTCCTTCAGGCGACCCACCTGGTCATAGAGGAAGTTGACGGTCTGGCCTTTGGCGTCCGTCTTGCTTTCCAGAAGCCTCCTGGAGTTATAGAGGTAGGTCTCGAACTTTCCGTCCGGCCACTTCTTCTTCGCAAGAAGATTGCGCTCGTCGTACTCGAATTCGGTCCGGTGATCGTTGGCGTCGATGATGGCGGTCCGATTCCCGAAAGCGTCGTATTCATATCTCGTCACGTTCCCGAGGGCATCGGTCACTGAGATCAGTTGACCCGCTTCGTCGTAGCCGAATCGCGTCGTTCGATTGGCTGGGTCGGTCTCGGAAATCTTCCGTCCCAGAGAGTCGTAGGCCGTCGACTGAACGGTTCCGTCAGGAAAGATCGTCTGGACGAGCCGGTTGAGGGCGTCGAATCGGAACTCCGTGCGGCTCCCCCTTGGATCGACGAGCGCGGTCTGGTTCCCCGCATCGTCGTACTCGAACCGTGTGGTGTCCCCGAGAGGATTCCGGATCGAAGTCCGCCTTCCGATCTCGTCGTAGGAGAACTCCGTCCGGTTCCCTCGTTCATCGATGGTTGCCACAAGGCGGCCTGCCCGGTCGTATTCGTTCGTCGTCGATGTCCCATCGGGGTGGATGATCTTCGTGAGCTGATTCTTCGCGTCGTAGGCTCGCGTGGTGATATGGTCGTTGGGCTCGCCCGCCTTCTGTACCTCTTCAAGGAGGAGTCGAAAGCGATCCTGTGCGACCTCGGGCATGCACCATGGCCCTAGGCCTTTAGATTCCTCCGAGAACTGATCAGTGACCTGACGTAGCAACTGGTCGAGCGCGAACCGGAAGAACTCCGCCGCCTCGACTTTACTCGGCGCGGGAAGTCTCGATGCGTTCTTGCGCGAGGCCTCCTGGGCGCGATCTCGAGAGATGCGGGCACGCTCTACCAGATGGAGAGGCTCGGCCTCCTCTGGCCCTCGAGGCTTGGGCTCCGGGTGAGCCGCGTAGGCGAGAGTTGCCCCGTCGACATTCAATAAGACGAACGAAACCAGAAGGGGATAAGCGATGAACCGTGTACTTTCGAGCAGTTCACGCATGATGAGACCGCTTGCAATCGGGATCGACGGTCAGAATCCGCTCTACCGGGCAAGGCGCAGAGATACGCGCTCTAATGTCGAGCGGCTTGACCACTTCTTGCCCGTGCGGGTTCACTCTCTCCATTGATGTCTCAGCTTCCAAAGAAGAAACCTATTGGGACGCGCACCAAGCCCGACGGCGCTCCAGACGCTCCATAACGTGTTCCTTCGGGCTGCGTCCGTAGGACCGAGCGGCGATGACGCCGTTAAGACAAGGACACGGCCCGCTGCTAGAGACCGTATCTCCAGACCAGGCGCAGAGACACTGGAAAGAGTCTGCTCGATCGTATCTCTCCACCTCGCAGAAAAAAGATTTGCCCAGTAAACCGATTGCAGCGGCCAAACCACCTTTGCGCCCGGAGTCATACGCAGCTTCCCTCCGAGGGCACCAGGGATAAAAGAGAACTTATCCCCGCTTCCATCCAAGGCGATCGAATCAGCTAATTCATGGGCATGGGCTACATCAGCGTCCAATGCCGCAAAAAGCGAAACCAGGAATGAGATAATTTTCTCCGTCTTCTCAAGAGACTCGACACCGTCCACATCCTGGAAGACCGTGCTGCTCATATAAGTGCTTATCGACGACAATGCCAATTTGAAATTACTGGAAGCAGAGCCATAGAGCGCTGGTTCCGGTGGGGGAACTGCTAACGACTCCGGAATCTCGGTTATGAGCACATTGAAATATGAAGGGTCCTGATGACTTAGGAGGATGGGCTTTGAACTATCTCGACTTGCCTGCTTCTCGATCTTGTCCACGAATGACATCCGCTCTCTGGGTATGGGTTTCCATTTCGGATCGCCAATGAATTGCGTATGATCAAACGAGGAGACTTCGAAGAGGCCTTGCTCAAGCAACAAGAACTCTAGGACCGTTCCAAGACGCGAACGTATTACAGGGGCACAGGACGAAAAGTGTGCGGAAACTTGCTGTTGCATTGGGTTCACGGTACCAATGAAAAGACCCTCACGGGAACGCCAAGCTGTGCCCCTGTTTTGGCGCAGCCCCTCCCTCTGCAAAGCCAGCTGATGGTGCTTTCAAGAAAAAGTAATACAAGAGCGCTTTGAGCTTCTTTGCTACGGCGACGAACTCAAGAAACGGCTCTAAGTCGAAGGCGGCCTGGCTGAGCTTTGCCTCAATAAACGAACCGCGCCTGAAGAGATCGACGATCCTCCTTTCCCTTTCCTCTAGCACCGAAACCCACTACTCGTCCACCCTGGACAACTATGCGACGAAGCGCCTGGCCTTGAAAAACGCTGCGGAACAGGAACTCTTCGAACGCTCGACCGAGCCCTAATCGCGGTAAGCCACGACGGAAAATTTCGAAAGCTCTTGCGAGTACCGGAAGGTGCTGCGCTCCTGCGCGGCCGGCCACAGC
>DATEAO010000297.1:0-2405 GCA_035288345.1 Candidatus Methylomirabilota bacterium
TCCCGCCACAAGCGTGTCGTCCAGTTGATCCTCCAGACACTCTGGGACAAGGGCGAGATCTACTTCGGGAAGTATGGCGGCCACTACTGCTACGGCTGCGAGCGCTTCTACACCGAGAAGGAGATCGTCGACGGCAAGTGCCCTGACCACCAGACCCCCCTGACGTACATCGAGGAAGAGAACTACTTCTTCAGGATGTCGAAGTACCAGGAGTGGCTGATCAAGGAGATCGAGAGCCGGCCCGAGTTGATCCGCCCAGAGCGCTACCGGAATGAGATCCTGGGCTTCCTCCGCGAGCCGCTCCAGGACCTCTCGATCAGCCGCCCGCGCACGCGGCTCGAGTGGGGGATTCCTTTGCCGTTCGATGATCGCTACGTGACATATGTCTGGTTCGATGCGCTCATCAACTACTTCTCTGCGCTGGGGTACCCGGACGGCGAGCGCTTCAAAACCTTCTGGCCTCACGTCCAGCACCTGATCGGGAAGGACATCCTGAAGCCTCATGGCGTCTATTGGCCGTGCATGCTGAAGGCCGCGGGGATCCCGCTCTACCAACACCTCAATGTCCACGGCTACTGGGGCCTCGGCGGCGGGAAGATGTCGAAATCGATCGGGAACGTCGTCGAGGCGCTCGCGCTCACCGACAAGTACGGCCACGACGCGTTCCGCTACTTCCTTCTCCGCGAGATGCCGTTCGGGCTCGACGCCAGCTTCTCGGAAGAGGCGCTGGTGGCCCGGCTCAACGCCGATCTCGCGAACGACCTCGGCAACCTAGTGAGCCGCGCGACGACCCTGATCGTCAACTTCGCGGGCGGCGTGGTGCCGATACCCGGTGCGGAAACTGATCTGGAAGCGCTCCTTGGCGCGACCTTCGACCGGGTTCGCGCAGAAGTTCACGCTGCGATGGAGGAGTTTGCGTTCCATCGCGCGCTGGGATCGATTTGGGAGTTCATCGCGGTGGTGAACCGTTACGTGGATTCAAGCGCTCCCTGGGGGCTCGCAAAAGACCCCGCTCAATCCTCTCGACTGAACACGGTACTCTATCACCTGGCCGAAAGCCTCCGTTGCTGTTCAGTGCTGCTCGCGGCCTTTCTGCCCACGACCTCCGAGAAGATCAGGAGTTTGCTCGGGCTTGGCTCGACCGCAATCGGCCCCTCGGACTTGCAGTGGGCGAAGATAAAGCCGGGAACACGAGTGGCGAAAGCTCAAGCGCTCTTCCCGCGCATTGAAGAAAAACAGGCGTTCCCGACCAAGCAGGAGGCAGGCGTCACTGAATCGACGAATCGGGTTCCCATCGAGGAGTTCAGAAAGATCGAGCTTCGGACCGCAGAGGTGCTCGCGGCGGAGCCGGTGCCAAAGGCCAAGAAGCTCCTCAAGCTGACGATCAAGCTCGGCGAGGACACGCGCACGATCGTGGCGGGGATCGCCGAGCACTACAAGCCGGAGGAGCTGGTGGGCCGGAAGATCGTTGTCGTCGCGAACCTTGAGCCCGCCACGCTGATGGGCGTCGAGTCCAACGGCATGCTGCTTGCCGCCGAAGCCGATGGCGTGATCTCGGTCTTGAGCCCCGACAAAGACCTCCCCAGCGGCGCGAAAATCAAGTGAGGTGTTAGGATGTGGTCGGCGAGAGGTTCCTTCACCGCCGGCTCCTCGCTTGCCACACTACCGCTCCGCTGTGGCGTTGAAGCTCGGCCCCCGTCGACTCGACATCCATGTCTTCGTCCCAGGGCGTCGGCATTGGCGGAAAGGTCAGACGGAGGAACCGAAGCTCGCGTCGCCAACCCCGACACCCTGGGAGCCCTGGGTTCGAGCGCGGGCTGTGCCCCCGCAAGCTCGGGGGGAGGTTCGGAAGGGGGGTGTGCCCCCCTCCGAGGATTGGACGACGGCTCCAGACTTCCTGTCCTCCGGCCGGCTTCACCGCCTTGCCTCGCGAAGATGTGGCAACAGCTCGTCGCAACGGGTTCAAGAACCTCTCACCAACCCCATCCCTTATGAGGCTACCCGGCAAAGGGGCGTTGCTGGCGATCCTGCTCGCGTTCTCCCCCGGGATCGCCTTTGCTTTATTCGAACTTTTTGTCACTGATCTTCCGGTCAAGTCACGCGCCAAGTTTTTCGGCTGGGTGTCACTGGGGGCCGGGATCGCGTGCGTCGCCTGGCTGGCGGTGATCTACATTCGCGAGGCCATAGAACGTAAACAGCGCCGCGTCGATCAACCGTGAACCTTCAGGCGACCCTACAAACGAAGTGGACAGCATTCGCGGATCAGCATTCGTCACTGCGGTTTCTCTCGAAGTGGGGAATACCGCTCGCGTCGCTGGCCGGCGGAATCCTTACCCTAGTTCTCTTCCGGCGTGGGTTGAATTACGTCCCGTGGATCATCGGCTACCTGCTGCTCCTGTGGCTGG
>DATEAO010000298.1:0-11152 GCA_035288345.1 Candidatus Methylomirabilota bacterium
CAGCCCTCTGTGGATATCCGCCAGAACCGGTATATCTGGCTAGGCACACCCCAGCTTTTCGACGACCTCTCGATGATCTTCAGGCCGACCGACGCCGGCCTTTTCATCGCCCACGCGTACCGGTTCAGCCCGACCACCAGCACCTTCATCGTCGAGTGCCACACCGATACCTGGCTCAAGGCCGGGCTCGAGCAGATGTCGGAGCGGGAGACATGCGCCTATCTGGCCCGCATCTTCAGGGACGACCTCCAAGGGCAGCCGCTCCTTTCCAACAACTTCGTGAGATGGCTCAACTTTCCGCTGGTGAAGAACACGCGCTGGCACCATCGGAACGTCGTGCTCGCCGGCGACGCCGCGCACACCGCGCACTTCTCCATCGGCTCGGGGACCAAGCTCGCGCTCGAGGACACGGTCTCGCTGGCCAAGGCCTTCGCCGAGTGCGCGACTGTCGAGGACGCGCTCCCGGCGTACGAGCGCGCGCGAAAGCCCGTGGTCGATCGCTTCCAGGAGGCCGCGCTCAGGAGTCTCATCTGGCTGGAGAACGCCGAGGCCCATCTCCACCTCGACCCTATACCCTTCACCTACAAGTTGATGAACCGGAGTCAGCGGATGGGCTATCAACGGCTGAAGGCAGGTGATCCCGAGTTCATCAGGCGTTATGAGCAGTGGCGGCAGAGCCAGCGCGCGCGAGGCCCGATTCCGGCCCAGTTCCTCGACCTCTTCGAGAAGCCGACCTTTGCTCACCTCGCGACGCTGATGCCTGACGGCACGCCGCAGGTCACATCGGTCTGGGTGGACTACGACGGCACCCACCTCTTGATCAACTCAGCAACCGGGCGTCAGAAAGACCGCAACATGGCCGAGCGACCCGACGTCGCGATCGAGATCACAGATCCTGACAACCCGAACCGTTACCTCGCGGTCCGCGGTCGCGTGGCGGAGATCACGGAACAGGGCGCTGACGAGCATTTGGACACATTAGCCCGGCGCTACCTCGGGCGAGACAAATATCCGGAGGGCTGGCGCTATCCCGGCGAGGTGAGACGGATCTACAAGATCGAGCCGAAACGCGTGACCCCCTGGGACCCCTTCGGCTAGATTAAGCTGTCAGCGGTCAGCCTCGAACTCAAAGCCTACTTGTTGTAGCGGATTGCTGATGGCTGAGGGCTTGCTCGATTGCCTCGCTGGTCGTGACCCAGCCAAAGAAATGCTCCACGTTGAAGAGCGTGGCCTCTTGCAGAAACGGAGGCCCGGCTTGCATGCAAGCGTCTCCCGCCAGGATCGGCCAATACTCCATGAAGTAGGCATCGCGGAGCGTGGACTCGACGCAGACGTTGGTGGCAATCCCGATGAAGAGGAGATACTGGACGCCGCGGGTGCGCAGCACCTGGTCCAATGGGGTCCCGGCAAACCCGCTGTAGCGGGATTTCTGAATCACCACTTCTCCGGGTTGGGGCTTCAGCTCGTCGATGATCTCTGCGTCCCACGTCCCCCAGATCAGCAGCTCCCCTCGCATCTCTGGGCGCCGCTCCATCAGAGAGAGCGCCAGCTCCTTTCGAGGATTCGGCGAGGTGGGCCCGCCCGCGGTGGAGAGATCGGAGGGATAGCCCACCTGCAGATGGATGACGGGGACCCCAATGTTTCGAACCGCTCTCATCACACGCTGAGCGGCTTCGACGGTCCGCGGCGTCGCTGAGATGTCGATGCCGGCGCGGTCCAGCAAGCCTCCAGGATTGACAAAGGCATTCTGCATATCCACACAGATCAGGGCAGTCTTGGCCGGGTCGACGACGATCGATTCCGGACGCGCTTCCAGTTTGATCATAGGCCTCTCCTCCGAGGGGCGTTGCGAAGTAGAGAAAGTATGGACGGGCCGCGAAACGCTGTCAAGGCCGATCGGAACTGGATGTCGGATCCCAGATGTCAGAAGTTCGACCAGCCGAGATCTGAGATCCGTGATCTGACATCCGACATCTACACGGCGAGGTACTTCTGGACGACCGCCGCGTTGGCCCAGAGCGCTTCCATGGTGCCCTCATATTGGATTCTCCCCTTCTCCATGATGTAGCCGCGCTCCGCTACCGCGCGAGCAAACTTCACATTTTGATCGGCAATGAGTAGTGTCACGCCAGCCTGCCGGATTTCTTTCAAGGCCGTGATCAGCCGTCGGACCACGAGAGGAGAGAGTCCTTCCGATGGCTCATCGAGGAGAAGGAGCGCGGGGTTCGCCATGAGGGCCCGGCCGATCGCGAGCATCTTCTGCTCACCACCCGAGAGCGCGGTCCCGCGATTACCTTTGAGAGTTTCCAGAACCGGGAAGAGCTCACACACGCGTTCTTTGGTCCAATGGCCGTTCCGCCGGACGACGCGACGGGCGATCTCGAGATTCTCCTCCACGCTCAGATCGGCAAAGATCCTTCGATCGTCGGGGACATAGCCGATCCCCATCCTCGCAATCTCATGGGGCTCCCGTCTCACAATCTCTTGCCCCCGGAAGTTGATGCCGCCAGATCGTGGTCGAGCGAGCCCCATGATGCTTCGAAGCGTCGTGGTCTTTCCCGCGCCGTTCCTTCCCAGGAGGCAGACCACCTCCCCCTCAGCAACGTTCAGCGTCACGCCGAACAGCACCTGACTCTGACCATAGGCCGTCGCCACATCGCGCAGCTCAAGAATCATCTGTTTCCTCAACTCCATGAGATTCGAATCGAGCTTTTAGATACACGCCCACTCGCGGCGGGCCGAGAACCGAGCAGATCAAGGCCCGAGGGAGGAGCCGACCGGAGACGTAATCCTCGTACGTTGAGGATCGGCGACGACCGAGAACGCAGAGATGCGACGGTTATCGGCACGGCGCCAGCTAGAACTCCTCCCCGAGGTACACCTCGCGCACCTCCCGGTTCCCTCGAATCTCGGCGGGAGGACCTTCAGCCAGGAGCTGGCCCCGATTCATCACGACAATCCACTCCGCGAGCGAGAAGACCACGTCCATGTCGTGCTCAACAATGACGAAGGTGGTGGTTCCGCGCTGAGAAAGCCGCCGGGCCAGCTCCATCACGGTTGCCCGCTCAACCGGCGTCAGGCCTGCCGAGGGCTCATCGAGAAAGCAGAGCACCGGGCTCGGCGCAATCGCAATCCCCAGCTCCAGGAGTCGCTGATCGCCGTGAGAGAGGGCGCCAGCCGGAGCATCACGCGCACCGCCGAGGCCGATCTCGGAGAGAATCCGCTCGGCCTCCGTGACCGCCTCGTGCTCCCGCTCGAGACGCGAGAAGGGAACAAGGGTGCGGCCGCGGCGCGAGAGGATCGGCAGGAGGACGTTCTGCAGAACAGAGAGGTGGGGAAAGATGTTCATGATCTGGAATGAGCGGGACAACCCCTTCCGCACCCGCTGGTGTGTGGCCAGATGCGTGATGGCTTCACCCTTGAAATAGATGGCTCCGGAGTCGGGGGCGAGCGCGCCGGTGGCCAGGTTGATGAGCGTGGTCTTCCCGGCGCCGTTGGGACCGATGATCGCAGTCAGCCTTCCTCCTGGAAGCGTGAGATCCACCCCGTCGATGGCCACAAAGCTCCCGAAGTGCTTGCGGATGCCCTGGGTTTTTAAAAGTTCGGTCATGTCGCTGGTGGGGGCGCGGGCTCGCTCTGACGTGTGATCACCGGGCCGGAGAGAAATCGGTTTGCAAAGATGCTCGCAACGCCACCGCGGAAGCCCAAGGTGAGGACCACCACGATGGCCCCGAGCCAGATCAGCCAGTATTCGGTGAACCGCACAATGATGTCCTTGATCATAAAAAACAGGAACGCGCCGACAATGGGGCCGCCAAATGTATGGATGCCCCCCATGAGGGTTGCGAGGACCGGCTCGGCGGACGTGCTCCAGTGGGCCACAGGCGGAGTGACCGTGTTCTCCAGGGGAGGGAGCAGGGCTCCGGCCAATCCAGCGTACAGGCCCGCGATCGTGAAGGCAGCGAGGCGATAACTCCTGACCGGCACGCCGGCAAACTCAGCCCGGCTCTCGCTGTCCCGGATCGCTTGGAGCGTGAGGCCGAGCGGCGAGCGCACCAGGCGGTACATCGCGAGGATCGCAAGCAGCGAGACGATCAGGACGACGTAGTAGTAGCGCTCCATCGTGGCCACGCTGAGGCTCCCGAGTCCCGGGATGGTGAGCGGGGCTCGCGGGATCCCGACGAGCCCGTCGTCCCCGCCGGTGAAGTCGCGCCACTTCCAGGCGATCGAGAAGATCATCATGCCGAAGGCCAGGGTGAGCATGGAGAAGTAGATGCGGGTGTGCCTGACGGAGAGAATTCCGAGGAGCAGCGCCGCGGCGCCCGCCACAATGACCCCGCCCGCAAGTCCGAGGAAGAGGTTCGGCACGGCGAGCAGGATCTTCGCGCAGCCGTATGCCCCGACGGCAAAAAACCCCGCCTGGCCGAACGAGAGCAGGCCGGTGTAGCCGAAGAGGAGGTTAAAGCCCAGCGAGAAGACCGAGAGGATCAGGATTTGGATCGCCAGGTAGAGCGGGTAGCGCCCGGCCAGCAACGGAAGTAAAAACAGCACGACGACCAAGAGACCAACGAGCAGTGAGAGGCGGGAAGCCGGTCGGCCAGCCATCATCGTGCGAAGAGCCCCTGAGGGCGGACCAGGAGGACAACCGCCATGATGACGAAGATAAAGAAGAGCTCAAAGACCGGGAAGAAGAGGGTCCCGTATGCACTGAAGATCCCCACGATCAGTGAGCTGACGAATGCGCCTTTGAGATTCCCCAGACCGCCGATGACCGTGATGATGAACGCCTGGATGATCATGGCCGCGCCGATTCCTGGCGCCACGACCCGCACGGGTATTCCCAATGCGCCGCCCAGGGCTGCCAGCATCGCCCCAAAGGCGAAGACGCTGGAGAAGACCCACGGGACATTCACGCCGATCGCGCTCGCCATCTCACGGTCCGAGGCTGTGGCCCCCACCAACCGCCCCCACCACGTCTTCTCGAAGAGGACCCAGAGACCGAGCGCAACGAGAATCCCGACAGCAATGATGAAGAGGTTGTAGACCGGGAATGGCCGGCCGAACATCCGCCACGCCCCGTCGAGAAAGGCCGGAATCGGCGGGATCTTGAAGACGCCCCCCCAGATGATCTTCACCGCGTCGTCAAGGATCAGGATAAAGCCGAAGGTCAGAAGGAGCTGATAGGCCTCATCGATGCCGTAGATCTTTCGGAGGAAGAAGCGCTCCATCACAAAGCCGAGAAGCCCTACACCAAGGAGGCTGAGCAGGACGGCCAGCCAGAACGGTAACCCGAGAAGCCCGTAGAAGGTGAAGGCCAGGTAGGCCCCCATCATGAAGAGACTCCCGTGGGCGAAGTTCACGATTCTGAGCACTCCGAAGATGATCGTGAGCCCGGCTGAGATCAGCCAGAGGTACATGGCCAGTGAAAGGCCGATGAGACCCTGAAAGGCAATGTTATCCATGTGACCTAGAGTTCGGATGCGAGGGAGGGCCCTTGTTGGGCCCTCCCCTCAGGCGATACCGTTATTTCGTTACGACAACCGGTGTGAACGGCGGGTGACGGTAGTAATCTTTGGCGTCGAACACTCTGAGGTCGCCCAGCACCGGGATCGGGTACTTGGGGTCCATCACGGGGCGACCGGCGGGGACGTTGTAAACGAACTGCTGGTCCTCGGACCTAAAGACGCGAAGCCCCCCGGGGTTTCTGATCTGCATCCCCTTCAGCGCCTCGATGACCTTCGTTGTGTCGAGGCTGTTGGACTTTTCAACCGCGGCCTTTATGATGAACAGCGCGGAGTACGTGGTCTCAGCGGAGTAGTTGGGGAATCTGGCCCAGCGTTTCTTGTAGCGCTCGTTGAACGCCTTGTTCTCCGGCGTGTCAGGCCAGTTATGAATATACCGGGCCGTGGCCCAGAGCTTCCCTTTGAACCTGTCCTTCTGCACTTCCGAGGTGATCCCTTCCAGCACATCCACGGAGCCTCCCATCGCCTGCCACCAAACCTGGACCTGGTCGAACACGCCCTGAATGAGGGCCTGCCTCAGGAGCATGACGGCCTCGCCCGCCCACGGCGTAGAGAAGATCGCGTCAGGCTTCTGCGCCATCACCGCCGAGACATGCGGGGAGAAGTCGAGCGTCAAAAATGGCGACCAGGCCGCCGCGACGAACTCAACATCGGGCCGATACTTCTTCAGCGTGTCCTTGAACATGCTCCAGGACGCATAGCCGTACTCGTAGTCAGCCCCGATGGTGGCCCACCGCTTGATCTCCGGGCGATCCTTGAAGATCAGCGCCGCAATAATGGCATCCTGATAAACCGGAACGCTTACTCTGACGATCTCCTTGATCTTCTTGTCCGCCACCAGATCCTCGGTCAGCCGGTGAGTCGCCGCGTGCGTGAAGAAGTGGATGCGCTTCAGCTCCGCCAGCACAGGCCCCATGGCCATGGCGACGCCGCTGCTATCCGTCCCCACCATGAAGTGGGCCCCCCATTCAGTCACCAGGTAGCGCGCGTTCTTCACGCCGGTGGCGGCCTTGTTCTCGTCATCCATGAACTTCGTCTCGAGCTTGCAGCCCAGGATGCCACCGGCCGCATTGATCTCCTCGATGGCCATGGTAGAGCCCATCTCGATCTGGCGCCCGTAGTCCGCATGGGGCCCTGAGGCCGCCCCTTGCACGCCGATCTTGATGGCCGGCACCCCCAACCGGCACTGGGCAGCCGCGGGATCAGGCGTCGCGAAACCCAGGGAGAGCACAATGACAAAGGTAACCAGAATCCACCGTTTCATGAGGTCACCTCCAAGCTGCCCCTGCGGGATCGCACGCCCGAGCAGTGAGGGGCAATGACACCACCCAGGCACGCCGACATTCTTACAGGAATCCCCTTTTGTCAAGGGAGTAGTCGAGTGAGCACGCCCGCTACATCGCCTCCCCGAGGTCGACCGCTCACAAAGCAAAGCTGACCAGCAGACTATCGCAAGACGTGTTGACCAGTTCTTCGCGCGCCCGCTATACTGAGGCCAGGTCTAACTCTCTAACTTTCCAACGCATCCGTCGAAGGATTCGCCATGGCGCTTGTAACGGTCAAGACAAAGTATCAGGTCACCCTCCCCACCGCCGTCCGCAAGCAGGCGGGTTTGGCCGTGGGCGATATCCTCGAGGCCAAGGTGGAGGGAAAGAAGATCACCCTGACCCCGAAGCGCCTCCTCGATCGCGAGCTTGCGCTCGCCCTCGAAGACGTGAAGAGGGGCCGCGTCTCTCCTACCTTCTCAAGCGCCGCTGCGGGACTCCGCTGGCTCCACGCCGAGGTGCGAAAGATTAAGGCGAAGAAGAAAGCTAAGAAATTGGCGTGATGCGCCATCGTTTTCGAAGCGCTTTGCCCGCGAATACGCCGAGGCGCCCCTCGAGATCCAACGCACGTTCGATCGGAAACTCGATTTGCTGCTCCAAGACCTCCGCCACCCGTCCCTGCGCGCCAAGAAGCACGATGAAGCCAACGACATATGGCAGGCGCGCGTCTCCCGCGGGTGGCGCTTTTATTTCCAGATCCACGGAGACACCTACGTGATCCTCTCGGTCAGGCCGCACCCGAAGTAGCGCTACCTCACCTCCCTCGCGCGCTCACGAAGCATGTACTTCTGGATCTTGCCGGTCGAGGTTTTCGGCAACGGCCCGAAGACAAACTGCTTGGGAACTTTAAAGTGCGCCATGTTGGCGCGGCACCAGTTGATGATCTCGCCCTCGGTAATTTCTCGGGCATCAGGCTTGAGGGTGACGAAGGCGCAAGGGACCTCGCCCCACTTCTCGTCGGGCTTCGCCACCACCGCCGCCTCCATGATTGCCGGGTGCCGATAGAGGATCTCTTCTACCTCGATCGAGGAGATGTTCTCGCCGCCCGAGATGATGATGTCTTTCGCTCGATCCTTGATCTCGACGTAGCCGTCGGGATGCCAGACCGCGAGGTCTCCGGTGTGAAACCAGCCACCGCGGAACGCTTCAGCCGTCGCGTCGGGGTTCTTGAGGTAACCTTTCATCACGGTATTGCCGCGAAACATGATCTCGCCGACCGTCTTGCCGTCGCGCGGCACGGGCGCGAGAGTCTTCGGGTCAGCGACCATCAGCGCCTCGAGCGTTGGGTACGGCACCCCCTGGCGCGCCATGAGAGGCGCGCGCTCGCCAAGGGCGAGACTGTCCCATGCCTCCTGCCACGCACAGAAGGTCGCGGGTCCATAGCTCTCCGTCAACCCATAGAGGTGGGTGATCCGAAACCCCATCGACTCCATCGCAGCGATCACGGTCGATGGCGGCGCGGCCCCGCCCGTGGCCATCTCGACCGTGTGATCGAATGTCAGCTTCACCTCCGCGGGGGCGTGGACCAACATGCCCATCACAATGGGGGCGCCACAGAGGTGCGTGACACCAGTTCTCTTGATCTCGCGAAAGATCAGCGCTGGCTCTACCCTCCTCAGACAGACATGAGTCCCGCCCACGGCTGTGACCGCCCAGGTGAAGCCCCAGCCGTTGCAGTGGAACATGGGAACAGTCCAGAGATAGACCGACCGGGGCGTGAGGCCGAAGGTGACCGCGTTGGCGAGCGCGTTCAGGTACGAGCCGCGGTGACTATACACGACGCCTTTCGGGTTCCCCGTCGTCCCTGAAGTGTAGAGGAGTGAGATCGCCTGCCACTCGTCAGTCGGCTGCTCCGAATGAAATTCTGGGTCTCCTTCCTGAAGAAAATCCTCGTACTCTTTCTCCCCCAAGAGCCTGCCGCCTCCCGTGAAGAGCGGATCGTCGATGTCGATGACCGAGATTTTTCGAGTGAGCAGCGCCAGGGCTTCCTCTATGGTGTCGGAGAACTCTCTGTCCGTGATGAGGAGCTTCGCCTGACTATGCTCCAGAATGAAGGCGATCGAGCGCCCGTCGAGCCGATAGTTGAGGGCATTCAGGACCGCTCCTGCCATCGGGACCCCGTAATGGGCTTCCAGCATTGCCGGGGCATTCGGCGCCATGACGGAGACTGTGTCGCCCACGCCGATCCCCCGGCGCGCGAGCGCCGAGGCGAGCCGGCGGCAGCGCGCTGAGAACTCGGCGTAGGTGAAGACGTGATCTCCGTGGACCACCGCGCGCTTCTCAGGATAGGTGAGCGCAGCGCGCCGAAGCAATGTGAGGGGAGTGAGAGGGGGACAGTTGGCAGCCTGCCGCTCCAGCCCCAGCTCAAACGGATTCACGGTCTCACGGCTCCTTTGGGCGCGTTTCACTAGACGAATAACGTGTAACGGTTTGAAAAGTAAGCGAGGTCACTCATCGCTGTCAAGGCCGCCCGCAGATGTGCAGTTGCGCGCGAATATCTACGTTTGGAAGATGTCCTCCGGAAGGAAAGCGGAAACGACGAAGTTGGGGACATCCACTACGTTGTTGATCTTCAGGTCAACGGCCACGCTACAGATAACGTACGCCTGCTCTCGACTGAAACCCCTCTCCTGGAGCAGGTCGATCATGTTCAGCACGGCATTTCTGCACGCCACGTTGAGGTCCCCGCTGTAGTTAACCCCCTTCCCATCGACAGGCATGCCCATGGTCGCGATAAACCTCTGGGGCACGGCCCACCGTGGATCTGCGAAGTAGTCGCTGCGTTGGAATCTCGGCCAGCGAATGTTACGCCGCTCGGCCTCACCGCGGTGCACGCGGAAGCGCATCACGCATGTGGCGCCCATCTCCACTGCAGTCAGGCACACCTCCCCATCGCCCTGGGCAAAGTGGGCGTCCCCGGTTGAGAAGAGCGCTCCCTCAACGGCCACCGGAAGGAAGAGCTTGGCACCTTTGGTCATCTGCTTCACGTCGAAGTTGCCACCGTTCTCTCTGGGCGGGATCGTTCGGAGTCCGGTCGTTGCGATGGGGCCGGAAGGAGGGACTGCGTCACTCGGGTCCGGCGGAAACACGATCCCGCCCCGAGCAAGCAGATCGGCCTCGCGCATGGTCCACGCCTCGACCTGCTGCCGCGAAGGAGCCACACCGGAGATGCCCATGAACGGCGCTCCAGGGATGCGCACGCCCGGCAACTGAGGCGAGGTCGCCCAGCCGTCTGCGATATTCCAGTGCGCGAGGAAGGGCGTGGTCATGAGATCGCGCAGGAAACCCAGGCCGGGGAAGATAGCGGTGAAGCCCAAGCGTTGTGGAATGATGTCCAGGAATTCCACCTCAAGCAGGTCACCGGGTCGGGCGCCGTTGATGAACACAGGCCCGGTCAACGGGTGAATCGCCCCGGCCGGGAATTTGCCAAAGTCCGCAACAGTAGTGCCAGGGGCCATGTAGCCGTCGGCAGCATCCCGGGTCTCCAGTCCAACTTCCTCACCCTCTTCCACCTCGAGAATGGGCTGGATATCAGGATGCCAGCGGTTGTGTCCCGTCTGTGGCTCGTCACACAAATGTCTGCGTCGATCGATCTCAGTGCTTTTCATCTTTCATTCTCCTCTTGACTGTGCCGAACCCAACGCGTTCAGCGCTGCCTCCGCCTGCTCCAGCCAGGATCTCATGTCCATTTCTCGGAACATTTGGGTGGCAGTTATCGGGTGCTCCTGAGCCTTCAGGCGCTCTCCTCTTCGTTGGTGGAGTCTCCCGAGGCCGAAGTGGCACTGGGCGGCGAGCGGGCGCATGCCGAGCTCCTCGGCTAGCTTAGCTTAGCTAAGCTAGCCCCCCGATGCTACAGCGCGGATATCACGCCCGTCAAGGGGCCATCGACAGGGCTGCGAAGATGCGCGACGCTGCACCTATGAGCGATGCTCTGGGTCTTATCGCGCAAAAATCAGTTTCACGCACGTCTGATACGCATTTTAAATTTTGGCTGTGATAAGCTGACGCCGATTAGACGCCATCACCATGAATCCGACCAAGCAGCGCTACGTCAAGTCGTACGAGGTCCGCTGGGCGTTTCACGATACGGTCCAGCATCCACCAGACGTGACCGGGGTGGAAAAGGCCATCGATCTCCACTGCCACGCTAACCCGGGGCAGCAAGACCCAATTGCTTTGGCCAAGTACGCGTCGAAGTCTGGCATGGGCGGGATTCTCTATAAGACCATCACGTTCGATACGCCTCCGATGATCAGGCTCAGCGAGGTCCAGGAAGCGCTGCATCGCTGGTCGGATGCCGAGAAG
>DATEAO010000299.1:0-2092 GCA_035288345.1 Candidatus Methylomirabilota bacterium
CGGTCTCGGCCCGGGCAGCGCGCCTCCTGCTTGCGGGACGGCCGAACCGGCGCCGTTTCCCGAGAGGACTGGGTCTCATCTTCGGCGATCGCGGGCTTGCGGAGCACTGGGGACCGAGCGTCAAGGGGTGGCGGGACTTCATGGGGTCCAGGCTCAAAACGATCGGAGCGGTCACGTTCGGGCCAGTCTACAACGCGTCGGCCAGCCACACGCGCGCGCTTTCGGTCTTTCTCATGGAGGGAACGGTCCCGATCGGCATCGGGGTCGGTCTCGGGTTCCATCCACTCGAGCACACCTATACCGTGACCAAGCACGATGGCTGTCGGGTCGTTGAGCTGAACGGTCAGTCAGCCGCGTCGGTCTACCTTTCAGCGCTCCCGAATGACTCCCCGAACCTAGAGCCTCACGATCTCGCTCTGCTCATCGCGCGGCACCCGCTCGGGCTCTCCGGTGGTGAGGAGCACTGGCTGATCCGCAACGTGGCCCGGATCGAGCGCGGAGGTCTCCTGATGACCACGGAACTCCCTGCGGGAAGCGTGGTTCGGGTGATGGCCGGCGATCCCGGCCGCCTGGGCCAGGCCGCGCGCGACGCGGCCGCAACCGCGCTCAAGAAGCTGGATGGCCGTCCCGCCCTTGCCGGAGTGATGATCATGAGCGCGTCGCGGTATGACCTCGCGCAGACGCTCTCGGTCGAGGAATCAAAGATCATTCACGAAGTCATCGGAGACGCCACCCCCATGATCGGCTGTCTGAGCGAGGCCGAAATCGGTCCGATCTCGGGGACCACTCCAGTGCTTCACATGTCAAGTGTGGTGGTTGTGCTGTTTGGAGAAAAGAGTGAAGCGTGAAGCGTATTCGGGGATCGGGGCTCGGGGTTCGAATCCGGAATCCCCAATCCCGTTTCTAACGCTTCACGCTTCACGCTTCACACTTCACGTGTAAAACAATGGAGCCGATTCAACTCCGGTTTATTGAGGAAGCCCAAGAGCTCCTGGAGAGTCTCGCCGAAAGTCTTCTGGAGCTTGAGCGCGCCGGCGGCGCAGGCGAAGCGATCCACGATGCCTTCCGCGCGGCGCACTCGCTCAAAGGCGGGGCCCGCCTCGCCGGGTTCCCCCAGGTGGAAGCCGTCGCCCAGGCGTTGGAAGAGTGCTTGGGCCAACTGCGGGATGGCCGGCTCACCTTCTCAGCTCCGCTCTGCGATCTCCTCCTTCGAGGCGTGGACGAGATGAAGCGCGACCTTGATCCTGAGGCTGGAGAATCGCTTCCCCCTCCGGGGCTCATTGAGGCGTTGAGAGCGGGCGAGGTGAGCGCCGAGGCGCCGGATCAGCGCGAGGAGCGAGAACGCTGGTTCCGGCAGGAGATCCCCGGGCTTGATCCGAGCATCCGCCAGACGCTCAATGACGAGCAGGAGCTTCACATTGCGCGGGAAGTCAAGCGCGGGACCCGCCTGGTGAGCGCGCGTCTGGCTCTCAGCCGAGCTCAATTTCCGGGCCCGCTCAAGATCGCGGAGGCCGCGCTGGCGAACTGCGGCCGTCTGGTCGGGTGTGTCAGCCGGCCCCCTGAGGGAGAGCATCTGGTCTTTCTCTTCCTGGTACTGACGCGTGAGTCCGACACAGTGATTCGACAGGCCCTTGGCGAGATTTCGTGCGAGCTGGCGACGCTGACGCGGCCCGCGCCGGCCCCCGCTGCCGAGCCCGCGCCGGCTGAGCCCGCGTCTGAGGCGCTCCACGGGATCTTCGTTGAAGGCATTGGCGAGCTGATCGAGGAGTTCAGCCGGTGCTTGATTCTGCTCGAGCAACAGCCCAACGATCCTGACCGCGTGAATGCCCTCTTTCGCGTGGGGCATAACCTGAAGGGAATCGGCGGGAGCCTCGGGTTTCCGGTGTTGAGCCGCATTGGCCACGAGATGGAAGCGGTGCTCGACCGCGTCCGAACGGGGACGCTCCCGGTCACCGCTGAGCTGATCGATAGCCTCCTGGGGGCGCTCGACAGCCTTCGCGAGATCTTCCGCGCGGTGCAAGAGGGGCGCGAGCTCCCCTCCGAGGACCCTCCGGTGATCGGCCATCTCCGGCGGCTCTACGAGCCGGAGATA
>DATEAO010000300.1:0-7640 GCA_035288345.1 Candidatus Methylomirabilota bacterium
CACAGGGGGAGGCTCACCGGAAGGACGAGGACGTCGAGCAGCCTCGAGGACAGTCTCGGGATCTAATCCCGTCACCTCGTTCCACCCTCCTTCCAAGGTCTCGACCCATTCGGTTTCTGTTCTCAAGGTCACGCAGGGAACGGCGAGGAGGAAAGCCTCCTTCTGTACGCCTCCCGAATCGGTGAGAACGGTGCGAGCGTGACGCTCGAGAACGAGCATGTCCAGGTAGCCGACCGGGTCGAGGAAATGGACATTCTTGGTGGAAGGAAGCTTGCCCTCGTTCTGCAGATCATCGATCCTCTTCCGCGTTCGAGGATGAACCGGGAAAACCACTTTCTCTTCCGTGGCAGCCAGTATCTGTAGCAACCGCATGAGAGTCTCGGGCACGTCCGTGTTGGATTGCCGGTGGATGGTGGCGAGAAGGTAGGACCCCGACTCCAGTGCGAGCCGTTCGAGGATCCGGGAGCTAGACTCCGCTACTGTAAGGAATTGGAGGAGGGCGTCGTACATCGTGTCTCCGACAAGATGTACGCCGTCTCGAATGTTCTCGCGCTCCAAATTAGCGACGGCGTTCGAGGTGGGGCAGAAGAGCAGATCGGATAGGTGATCGGTCAGAACACGGTTGTGTTCCTCGGGCATCGCACGGTTGAAGGAGCGCAAGCCGGCTTCCACGTGAGCCAGGCGAAGCCCGAGCTTGTTGACGGCCAGTGCGCCGGCCAGTGTCGTATTGGTGTCGCCATAGACCAAGACACAGTCGACCGGATGCTCTCGGAAAAAATTCTCAAGGCGAATGAGAATCTGACCGATCTGCCAACCAGGCGTTCCTGAGCCCACGCCCAGGTTAACGGTCGGCTCCGGAAGGCCAAGCTGCTGGAAAAACACCTGGGACATTTCCACGTCGTAGTGCTGGCCAGTGTGAACAAGTAGTTCATCTACGCCAAGTTGTCTCATGGCACGGCTAACCGGTGCCGCCTTGATGAACTGAGGGCGTGCGCCGACTACGGATGCTACCCTCATCTGGGGCTTTTTCTCTTTGGGTATGGTGCCTTTCCCCGCGTTAGGTCGGCGGGGAGGGGATCGTCATCGTCAAGATCCAGGCAGCGAAGGACTGCTGGATCAATCTCCCGGTAGCGCAGTCCACTCTCGGGGCAGGTGAATATTCCTTCGGCGTCAGGATTCTCTAGCCGGTGTCCGTGACGACTCATCCACGCTACCTGGGTCGCCGGAACGCCCAGAACTAGTGCGTAAGGGCGTACCGACCTTGTGACCACGGCGCCCGCGCCGATCAAGGCGTGCTTACCGATCTCGACGCCGCAAACGACTGTCGCGTTCGCTCCCACTGTGGCGCCGCGTCGGACGAGAGTCTGCTCGAAGAGATGCTGGCGGCTAACGGCCGACCGTGGGTTGGAAACGTTGGTGAAGACGCAGGAGGGTCCCAAAAAAACGTCGTCTTCTACAACCGTGCCGGAGTACAGCGATACGTTGTTCTGGACCTTGACGTTGTCTCCCAGAACGACCCCGGAGGCCACGAAGACGTTCTGGCCTAGGTTGCAGCGCCTTCCGATTCGGGCGTCGCGCATAACATGGCTGAAGTGCCATATGTGTGTACCCTCGCCGATCACCGCGCCTTCGTCCACGAAGGCCGACTCGTGCACGAAATACTGTTCGCTCATAGGTCACTTTTCGCTAATGTGGCCAAGTCCTCAACGCGCGAGTCTGGAGTCGAGTGACGGATGCGATGAACAAGCTCTATTGAGGGGCGTACGTCGTCTATTCCGCAACCACGGCCTTCGAGCATCGCCAAATAGACCATCTTGTGTAGATTCGTGAACCCCTCCGAGAACTCGATTTCGTCGCCATCCAGGCGCAGTGACCGGTAAGGACGGAGATCGTTGGGATCGGGCAGGTCACACCTTTCCAGCGACAAGAACCAGTCGACTTTTGCTCGGGCAAGTTCCAGATGGCCCGCGGCGCGACTCGGTTCCAAGATGTGCACTCGGCTAGTCCGGGCCGGACCAAAGATCCAGAGCAGCAAATCGAAGAAATGGATGCCGATATTCAACAGCAGCCCGCCCGATTTCTCGACCGAACCCTTCCAAGAATGGGGATACCATCGACCGCGAGGAGTGATGTACTTCAACTCTACTTCATGTACCGAGGAAGGGTCCTCTGTCTCAATCCGTTCTTTGAGCGCTCGGAGAGAGGGGTGAAAGCGCAATTGATGGACCGTGAAGACGCGAGATCCAGTTTCCGCCTCGAGCTCCTGCAGTGCGTCCAGGTTCCAGGGGTTGACTACGAGTGGCTTCTCGCAAAGGGCATTGGCGCCGAGACGTAGCGCGAGGCGGATGTGGGCATCATGGAGATAGTTCGGCGCGCAGATCGATACATAGTGAACCCGGTCCGACTCCCCCTTCCGTCGCAGTTTCTCAAGATGACGGTCGAAACGCTCGAATTCCGTAAAGAATGTCGTGTCGAAGAAGAACGAATCGAGCACGCCTACGGAATCATGTGGATCGAGGGCGGCGACGAGGCGGTGGCCAGTTTCCCGGATGGCGGCAAGGTGCCGCGGCGCCACGTACCCAGCCACGCCGGTAATTGCGAAGTTCCTAACGCCGTTCTTCAGTTCCACAGTCTCACTCCCGGGCATGGGATTCTGGAATCGCGCACAAGCGCGCGATTGTCGCGAGAGTCGCGTTGGACGCCGCGGACTCGGCGAGCGCAGATCTACGCCCATGATAGAATGCATCTCGAGGACTCAGCTTGAGCGTGGACGAAATCCCGATGTGCGAGTTCGCAACTGGCGCACCGTGTGTCACGTGCAAGGACTGGTGGGACCCGGGTTTGATCCTTCCTACCCGTAGTGCATCTCCTGCGCCGTTGTGTTCCTTCACGAACCCTTTTCTTCGTGGTTGTCCAGCCCATTGATGTCGCTCCGCGCCGTAGCATCGGTTGCAACAGCGACTCTTACACATAGTTTTCTCGCGCTCGCCCTTTCAATTCTTCTCGCCAGACTACTCGGTCCAGCCGGGCGCGGAACCTACGCCATGCTCACCTTGACAGCGACGCTGGCCGCTGCCCTAGGGACGCTGGGCTTTGAAAGCGGCAACGTGTTCGCCCTCAGCCGTAGCCCTCGGGACGGGGGAGGAGTTTTGGCAGCCAGCATGACGTTGGCATGCGTCTGCGGCGCAGCCCTATTCGCTGCGGTGAACCTAATGGCATCACATCTTGGCGCATCCTTGCTGCCGCAGGTTCCGTTGAGGCTGCTCGCGATCGCCACCCTCGCTATCCCGTTTCTCATCCTTGCCGCCTTGCTGAATGGAGCCTTGGCTGGCCTCGGGAGAGTATCTCTGGCTGCCTGGCTCAGCGCTGGTGGAGTCCTTTCGTCACTCATAATGGCGGTAGTGGCAGCGTTGGTGAGCAACGACCTTCTGACGGCGCTCGCCATAGTATTTCTCCTCTCAAGTGGTTTCCTTTCAGCTCTACAGCTGGGAGTGTCGATTCGCATCGTCGGCTCCCCCCTGGTCGATCCCCGCCCCGCGCTCAGGTCCGGGTTGGGCTACAGCCTCACTAATCACGCCGCCAACCTGGTTCATCTGCTTCATCTACGCGGCGATGTCTTTCTCGTAAATCTCTTTCTCAGCCCACTCGAGGTTGGTCTCTATGCTTTGGCACAAGCGGTCTGCGAGTGGGTGTGGCTGTTCCCGCGCGCAGCGGCGACAGTGCTGTTCCCCAGCGTGGCCGGGGCGGACCCCTCAAGCGCCGTGGAGAACACCGCCCGGACGTCGCGTTTCGTGTTCTGCACCGCAGGCGTGGTTGCCGTGAGTCTGGCGATCGTAGCGGGATGGCTTATCCCGTTTCTCTTCGGTGAAGCCTTTGTCGCAAGTGTGCACCCCGTACGGCTCCTACTTGTGGGGATCTGGATAGGGTCAATCGCGGGCAGCCTTTCGGCCTTCCTATCCGGGCGGGGTCGCCCTGTGTTCCCGGTGGCTACCAGTCTCGTGTCCTTTCTAGTCAATCTGATCCTCAACCTGCTGCTCATTCCCCGCTTCGGCATTGCCGGAGCGGCCGTCACGAGCGCGCTCACATACTCGTTGGCGACGATACTTAATCTGGTCTTTTTCCATTGGATGACTGGCGAATCAGTTACTGAGCTGTTCTGGTTAAACAAGGATGACGTGAACGCCGTGCGGAGAGCGGCGCGGCGTCTGTTCACACCCGCGTCGAGCGAAACCCTCCCAATCCGCAAAAACACAAGCAGCTAGCCCCGTAACTGCGGAGCCGGCCCGGCACCATAAACACCTTAAATATCTGTATGACGGATAAACTACTTTTATCCTGATTTTGGCTAAGAAGTCAACAAGGACGACGAAGGCACAGAGGGACACGACTCTTCGCGACATCGCACAGGGACCAACATTGTTCTAATGGTCTTAAGAAACCCTACATAGTTCGGCGAGCTCGGTCGCGTGGAGCTCGCGGACGCTAACCAAACGCCTCCTGTCAAGAGTCGCTACGCTTCGGCGAGTTCTGACGTAACGACGGGCTCTGACTCAGGCATTCTATGGAGCGGACCTTCTCCTCGCTGTGACTTGCGAGGGAGAGGGTGCCGAGCAGATCTCGATAGACTTGCAAGTAACGCGGTAACACGATCTGATTGAATCCAGCCTCGGTTTCCGCTACTCTTCGACAACGAGAACGGAGGTTTGGTTCGAGTAGAAGTTCGCCCATCGCCCGGGCCGCTTGGCGATACGCGGTTTTATTCAGGTCCTCGATCACAACACCCACGTTTTCCCGGACAATCATTTCACTGTAGTCACCGATACCGTGGGTGCTGATGATTGGCAAACCGCACGCCAGGTATTCACCATTCTTTACCGGAGAGCAGGCTTTTTTGGAAGGGAGGGAGCGAACAAATGAAAGTCCGACGTCAGCGGCAGAAAGGTGCTCGGGCATTGATTGCCACGGAACTTCATGGAGAATAAGAATATCGTCAATTCCTCTCTTGGCTGCAGCCTCCATGAACCGATGATGCGAATCCTTTGTGAGAACGAGCAGGCAAACGTCGGCGAGGACCTCTCGGACCGTGGCCACGAAATCCATCATTTCGTCGCTTGCGTACCAACCTCCCCAGTTTCCCGCGTAGACCATGACCGTGCCATTGAGACTCAACTCTTCACGAAGGCGAGTCCGGGCTTTGTCATCGAACCGAAACCGATCCGTGTCCACGGCACAGGGCAGAACCGTAATTGACTGCGCAGAGGATCGCTCAAGTTCGAGTCTTCTAGCGTGGGTGAGAACAGCTACCGCATCGGCTGCCAGGAGAAACCGACCCTCGGCCCAGCGCGTGAGTCGATAGCTGGGGGACGCCCTCGGCCAGAGGCCGGCGTCGGCGTACTCTTCAGAGAGAGGGCCGTCGGCATCATAAAAAAAACTGGCACCAGAGACTTTGGCTGCTACGAAGGCGGCCGCCGCAGTGACGGTGCCCCGGGAATGAAAGAGCGAGACCCCGAAGCGTCGGCTCAACCTCAAGCACAACCAGACGCCTCGACAGATATCCCAGAGGGTTGCTAGCAGACGGGGTCGACGATGGTAACGGAGGGGAAACCAGCGAATTCCTTCGTCTTTCAATTTGAGGCAGATCTTTCGTTTTTCCACCTCATCGTGAAAGAGGGGTGCCTGTTCATAGGTGATCAGTCCCATCCGGTAACCTCTGCTTGACAGTGCACGCAAGACCGGAAGACTCTGGCTTTGCGTCAACGGATCCTTGACACTCCAGTACACGAGATATACCGCGTCCAAGTTCATCGAACCGCCTCTCGCCGCCAGATGAAATCGGCAGCGCCGGCCCACGCGGCGAGATCTGCAAGGAGCAAGAGCACGGCTACGCGCGCAACACGATCGTAACGGAAGGCCTGGCCATCCATGACATTGGCCTTACGGCGGCCTATCGTTCGCAACACACGTCCGATTGCCCCCATCGCCAGCAATGCCATCGCCAGAGGCCAGAAAGCTGCGGCAGCCAAGAGGGAAACCGCAATCGCATCCATGATGAACACGCGCCGATGCCAGGTATGCGAAAGACCGGCAGACAGATGATGAGCAGAGTAAAGGCGGAGGCGTTTGAAGACGGCCCGAGGGCCTTCTGCAAGAGTCCAGTAGACGACCGCTTGCGGGCTTCGATCGGTGGAGATCCCGGTCTCGTGAATCCGCCGGAGAAAAACAAGGTCTTCTGCAGCGCGAAGATGCTCTGGGAAACCTCCGACTGTTTCCCAAACAGAACGGTGGAGCAGGCAGGAAACAATGACGGGCGCGCGACAGCCGCTCCGGAGATCTACTGGGGATACCAGACTTAAGGCTTGTGCCACGTCCCACTCTGACTGGAGCCTGGGGACGAGTTGGCCGAACACGACACAGGCTTTTCTGTCCTTAGGAAGCGTACTAACGAGAGCCTCAATCCACTGCCTTTCTGGCACGCATCCGGCATCGATCAAAGCAATCCACGGGTTGCGCGCTGCTTTAATGCCCTCGTTTCGACCGCGGCCTGGATAGGCAGGACCGATCTCCATAACCCGGACGCCGCGACCAGCGTAACGTCGGGCGCACGCGACCGTCCCGTCTCTCGAGCCTCCATCCGCAAGCAGGATCTCGTCGGGAGAATGGCTCTGGTCGAGAAGCGACTCCAGGAGCGTCGGCAAGCTCTGCTCCTCATCCCGAACCGGCACCACGACTGAAACCTTCATTTCCTCCTCCGCAGAATCCGTGCATCGGCTGGGCGCGACACCCAAGCACAACTGGGGCGGCCATGGCACTTAGCGCTTCCGGGGCCGTTCGGAACCTCCCGACGCTACATTGCGATGCGAAGGTTAGTTTTGACACCGCGATAGCAGCAGCGTCCCCGCTCAACAGCCCTTCAGCTGTATTCGCTGTCGTCAAGAAAACTTCCCACACAAGATGCCAGGCTAATCCACGCGGGCTTGTAGCCGGTCGAGCAGATTGGTCTCACCTAGTGCTTGTCCCATGACAATTTTTCTTGCCGTGGATACCAGCATCAGGCGCTCGTCGGACTGGCGATACATTTCGAAGTTCAGAAGCAACCGGATCGGAGCCGTCGCCGGATCGACGTGTTCTATAAGAAAAGGGTTCTCGATCCACGCTTGAAGCTTGATGGTGAGCACGTCCTTGGCGGTCGCATTGCTCAGGTAGACACTCTTCCGGTGGACCAGTGTCCGTCGATCGAGTAAAGACTCGTCGAATGCCAACTCTCCGGCAGTGGATAGGAGTGTTCGCTCTGCAATGTCGAGAAACATCGGATAGTTTGCGAAATAGAGTAGACCCGCAGCGTTCAAATCCCGGTCCGGAATGATGCGGTAGTCGAACTCCAGCGGACCTGGTGTCAGCGGTGCATACGCATCGGGCACGTCGAAAAGCGGTCGTTTCTCCTTGGCTTGCAGCAGAATTGCGTAGGAATCCGGGGGCTTCGCCATCTCCCGAATCCGACTGAAGCCTGGATTGATCGGACGAGACTGCTTCAACCACTCCGCGCCGCGCCACTGCTTGACGAAGCTGTTGGAAAAATGGAGGTACGGGACGCCTTCCTGCAGCGACTGTTCTGGCGAGGAAGGGGGGTGTTTTTGAGATTC